>JBOGWW010000190.1:0-13721 GCA_050693655.1 Actinomycetota bacterium
GTCAGGCCCTTCGAGTACGGGAGCCCGTGCTCGCTTTCGGCGATGACTATCTGCTTGCGTCTTGGTTCCTTCATCTCGGTCTTTCCCTCAATCCCCGAATCGTGCGCTTGCGAGGTCGGCTGCCCACTCGACGGCGGCGGCCGGCTCGTCTCCCTCTATCCCCACCGGAACGTTGTCCATGTAGACAACTTCCAGACCGGCGTCGAGGGCTCTCTTCGTCGCGACATCGATCGCCGCCGCCTTGATCTCGCACAACAAGACGTCGGCTCGTCCCGCTAGGTCTTCGAGCTCTGCCTGCAGTCTCTTTCTGTCGGACAATGAGTGAGAGATCCCGACCACCGTTGCACGGTGCTCGCTTTGCAAGTGCTTGGTCAGGGCCGCGCCCGCCGCCTCGGGAGCCGTGGTGACAACAAAGACACCCGCTCCCTCGATGCTGCGAACGGGGGTAGGCCGAAACACGGTGCGAACCACCCTGAGTGCCTCCCGGGGCCTCTCCCCGAGAGCCGATGTGCGCCATGCCTTGTCGATCACAGCGGAGATCGAAGAGATCTGGGAGGGGGACCCGAAGGGGTTCTCACACATAGTAACCACCACGAAGTCCGCTAGCAACAACTTGTAGGGCCCCATGTATCCGGTCAGGTACTCCGGGGACACGCTCGCGGGCACCACGAGGCCGGTCACGTCCGCACGTGCGGGTGGAATCGAGGCCCCCGATCCCTCCAACAGGATGAGGTCGCCCTCGAGCTCGTTCGCGATCCTCACTCCCTCGGGGACGTTCGTGATCTCCACGCCGCCCGCCAGCCCACCCCCACAGCGCCGGCACCCGACCGTGGGCACCCTGGCGAGGAGCGCATCCTCGATGTAGTCCGAGGCGGCGTGGCGGCCCGCCTCGGCCAGCGCGAGCAGATCGGAGGGGGTGAGCTCGATCTGGTCTCCTCGAAGCACCTCAGGCTCGGGGGGCCCTCCCCGTCCCATCGCAACCACCACGGGGCGTTTACCGGCCGCGACCAGAGCCCTGGCCGCGAAGCCCGAGACCGCGGTCTTGCCGGTGCGTTTGCCGGTCCCGATGATGGCCAGCGACGGCTTGGCCGCCAAGCGTTCCCTGCGGGGGGGCCTGAAGGTGAAGTCCGCGCCCTCGTAGGCGACCTCGTGCCACAGGGCCACAGCCGCCATCTCGTGACGTCGCCGGTAGTCGAGCACGGGTTCGTCGGAGAGGTCGAGCACGACACCGGGCCGCAGTTCGGTGATGGCGGAGGCGAGTGCGTCACGGGGATCGGGGGCGCTGCGCACCGGGATCGATCCGATCGAGTCGAGCCCCCCGGCGCCGAGCTTCTCGGTCCCGCCCGCCAGCACGGCCCCCAGGATCTCGTGCCCCGCCGCCCGATAGGCCTCGAGGGCGCCTTCGATCACGGGCGGATAGTGCTCTCCGTCAATGACTACAACGCAGCGAATTGAGATTTCCTTCCAGACAAAGAAAGTTAGGACGCCCCCGGGATGGGGACATTAAGAGAGGTTAAGCGTAGCTAACGAGTCAGGGGGCCAGGCATGTTCGGCAGAAGGAAAGATCGCACCCGCAGCCGCACCGAGGTCGTCGAGGAGCGAATGCCTCGGGCCCGCGGGGGCGTCTCGTTGGGAGCGATCCTCACGGGAGTCGTCGTCTCCTTCGGAGCGCTGACCCTGCTGCTCGCACTCGCGGGCGGAATACTGGCCGCCACCGACACGATCGACGAGTTCACGAACGTATCCGGTGAAGAGGCCGTGACCGCGGGCGCCGTAGCGGGCATCGTGCTGGTCATCGCCTGGCTGCTCGCCTACATGTGGGGTGGCTACACGGCCGGCCGCATGGGCCGGGGGGCCGGCTTCTTCAATGGATTGCTGGTTCCGATCGTCGCCGTCCTCGTGCTGCTCGCAGTCGGCGCCATCGCGTCGGCGCTGGGGGCCGAGGCCGAGCTGAACAACCCGCTCGATACCGTGAGACTCCCCGTCGAAGAGAGCAATCTCGTGGACATCGGCACCGGAATCGGCATCGCCGTCCTGGTGGCGATGTTCCTGGGAGCCATCCTCGGCGGCCTGCTCGGGGCTCGCTGGCACACCAAGCTCGAGCGACGGGTGGCCGAGCGCCACGTAGTCGATGACCGGCGCGTCGAGGAGCGGCGGCACGACGCCGAGGACGACCGCGCCCTCGAGGAGCGTCGCCGCCTCTCGGAGCGCGCCGACGAGCGCCGCCGCGCCGCCGCCGCCCCAGCCGCTGCACCGCCGCCTCCGGGGGAAACGACCACGCAGCCGAACGAGCCGGTGGTCACGAACCAGACCACGACCACGGGCTCTCAGCCCACGACGCCTCAGACGAGCACCCGCACCGCAGCACCGGAGGACGAGAAGCCGTCGCCGAAAGACAGGCTGACCGGCAAGGGCTAAGGCAAACCACACCGACCCCGTCACCGCCCGATTCTCCCCTTCGCTGCCGGTTTTGGGTTTTTGGGGGAGCAACTCAGGGCAGCGTCGTGGCCCCCGAGGGCTCCCATTCGCTCACGAAGACCCGCCAGCCGGCCTCGCGGGCGCGGCAGACCCGGCGGACCTGCTCGGCCCTGGTGGCGGCCTCGGGCCTCGGCACCACGACGAGCAGAGAGGGGCCGGCCCCCGCGAGTGCGACGGCGAGACCCGCCTTGCGGAGCTCGGAGTGGACGGCGAAGGTCTCGGGCATGAGCTTCAGGCGGTGGGGCTCGTGCAGGCGGTCGTTCATGGCCTCGGCGAGAACGTCGGCCCCAGCGCCCTGGGACATGGCGGCCACCAACAAGGCCGCACGGGACGCGGTGAACTGCGCGTCGGCGAAGGCGACGTCCGAGGGCAGCGCCTTGCGCGCCTCGGTGGTCGAGTAGCCCTCGCGCGGGACCGCCACGATGGGCACGAGCCGATCGCTGGGCTCGGTGCGATAGTGACGCAACTCGTCGGTTTCGCTGGACCGGTAGCACACCACCAGGCCTCCGAGCAGGGCCGGCAGGACGTTGTCCGGATGCCCCTCGAGCTCGTTGGCGAGGTGCATGGTCTCGATCTGTGAAACGGTCCTGTTCGTGAGCGAGCGCGCCGCGATGATGCCTCCGACCACGGCGGCGGCCGACGAGCCGAGCCCCGCGCCCAGCGGGATCGGGTTCTTGAGGCGCACCGCGAATCCGGACGGTCGCCGGCCGACGTGATCGAAGAACATATTCATCGAATGCACCACGAGGTTGGTGTCGTCGGCGGGGAGCTGTTCGGCCCCCTCGCCCTCGACCATGATCTCGACGGAGTCCCGGCGCGGCTCGATGTCGATCTCGAGGTGCATTCGAAGCGCGACACCGAGTGCGTCGAAGCCGGGGCCCAGGTTGGCCACCGTCGCGGGTACTCGAACTCTCACTGATGCTGGCATCGTGCGCCCCTTGGCTCGGCCTGCAGCCAAGGATGACACGCTCGCGCGACCCCTGCAGGCACCGGCTCTCAGTCCGAAAGGTTGACCGTAACCACTTCGATATCCAGGACGTAAGCGACGATGGTCAGCCCCAGGGCGACCAGCAACGAGACCACGCCCAGCAACAAGCCGAACCGTGCCATCTCCGCGCCCGACAGCGCACCATTGGAGTTGTTTATCTGCCGCCGGGAGACTGCACCCATCACGAGCGCGAGGAACCCGCCGAGCGCCGACAGAGGGATGAGCGGAAAGATCATCAGCGCCACCAGTCCCATGATCAGCGACGCGCTCGCGAGACCGTTGGCGCGGGATCGCGCGTCGACGAACGCCTCCGTGCGCAGGTTGTAACGGCACCGCTTGCATACGAACGCCTCGTCCGTGAGCGGCTCGCCGCAGGCCGGGCACGTCCTGTGGGAGTGAGTCTCCATGTAGGAGCGATGGTCGGTGGCTTGCTCGGAGGAAGGCGGAGGCGGTGGCCGCCAGGGGGGTGGAGTGGCGTCCTCTGCTTCGCCCGGTGTGCGAGGTTCGTCGTTCATTCGAAGTCCATTCCTAGAAGATCGATTGCAGGGCATCGATTCCGAATCCGAACAGCAGCAGGCCGCTCCACACCGCGAGCCCGACCGAGCTTAAGACGATGCCGGCAACGGCCAGTTCCCTGCCCCCCTCGCGACCCTCGGAGCGCTCGATGGAGCGCTTGGAAGCTACGCCACAGATGATTCCCGCGATCGAAGCCAGGATCGGGAGGACGAGAAAACCGAGGATTCCTAGCGTGAGCGAGACGAGGGCCATGCCGTTCGTTCGGCGCTCGACATCGCTCGTCTCGTCGTTCATTTCGATCGGCCCAGGTCGAGGTGTTCGAGGATCGGACCCAGCGCCGCGGGGACCTTGCGGGGTTGAGGAGCGCCGGCGATCGCCCAGTCCGGGTCCTTCAGCCCATGACCGGTGAGGACGCAGACCACCCTCGCGCCCGCGGGCAGCGCGCCTCCCTGGCTCATCTGACGCAGGCCGGCCACGCTCGCCGCCGAAGCCAGCTCGACGAAGATGCCCTCCTGGGCGAGCGAGCGGTAGGCCTCGAGGATCTCCTTGTCGCGCACCGAGCGGATCGAGCCGTGCGATCCGCCGGCGGCATCGGTCGCTCCCTTCCAGGACGCGGGATTTCCTATACGAATCGCGGTGGCGATCGTGCGCGGATCGGCAACCGGCTTGCCTCTCACGATGGGGTTCGCGCCCTCTGCCTGGAACCCGTGCATCCGGGGCAGGGAATCGCTCCAACCCTCCGACCGCGCCTCGTTGTAGCCCCGCCAGTAGGCCGTGATGTTGCCCGCGTTGCCCACCGGCATGAGGTGTAGATCGGGGGCTCGCCCCAATGCCTCGACGACCTCGAAGGCGGCGGTCTTCTGGCCCTCGATGCGAAAGGGATTGATGGAGTTGACGATCGTCACGGGATACGCGGCGGCCATCTCCTTGGTCAGCTCGAGCGCGGCGTCGAAGTTTCCCTCGATCTCGAGCACGCGCGCTCCGTGCACCAGGGCCTGTGCCAGCTTCCCGAGCGCGACGTTGCCCTCGGGAATCAGTACCGCGCAAACCAGTCCCGCTCGAGCCGCGTAGGCGGCTGCGGACGCGCTCGTGTTGCCCGTCGAGGCACACACCACCGCCCTGCTGCCCTCCTCGAGGGCCTTGGAGATGGCAAGCGTCATCCCGCGGTCCTTGAAGGAACCGGTGGGGTTCAGACCCTCGTACTTGAGCCACACCTCGCAGCCGACCTCGGTCGACAGGCGCTCGGAGTAAATGAGTGGCGTGTCGCCCTCGTCCAGGGTCACGACCGGGGTCTCGTCGGTCACCGGCAGATGCTCCCTCCAGCGGTGGATGAGGCCGCGTTTGCCCGCAACCGTGAGGGCGCCGGTCGAGCTCACAGCTCCTCCGTACCCACGACGCGAATGCGGGAGTCGATCGCCTTGACCACGTCCATCGCCTCGAGGTCACGGAAGATCATGCCGTGCCGTCCTTCGGTGCCCGCGTGCGTGATCAACGCGAGAGTGGCCCCCTCGCCCGAACCCTCCTGTCGAACGGAGGCGATGGACACCCCGTGGTGGGCGAAGACACCGGCAACGGCCGAGAGGACACCCGGTTCATCGAGCACCGAAAGCACTACGTAGTAGCGAACCATGACGTTGTCGAACGGTGTTATCCGGGCGCGTTCCCTGTGAGTCCATCCGATGGCGGTACCGCCGCTCACGATATGGCGAGCGACCTCGACCACGTCTCCTACGATCGCCGAGCCGGTGGGACCTCCTCCCGCTCCGCGCCCGAAGAACATCAGTTCTCCCGACTCCTCGCCCTCGACGAATATGGCGTTGAAGACGTCACGGACGCTCGCCAGGGGATGCGTGCGGGGGATCATCGCCGGGTGTACGCGCGCGGCAATCGCACCGTCCGCGACCTCGGACACGGACAGGAGCTTGATCTCGTAGCCCAACTCGTGGGCGGCCGAGATATCCGCCGCACTCACGCGCGCGATGCCCTCGCGTTGAACATCCCCCGCGACTACTAGCGCGTTGAACGCGATCGACGACAGGATGGCCGTCTTTTGCGCGGCGTCGAAGCCTTCGATGTCGGCACTCGGATCCAGCTCGGTGTAGCCGAGCGCCTCGGCGGAGGCGAGCGCCTCGGCGAACCCTTCACCCCGCTCCGACATGCGGGTGAGGACGTAGTTCGTGGTGCCGTTGATGATCCCCATCACGCGGTGAATGCGGTCGCCCGCGAGAGACTCCTTGATGGGTCTGAGGATCGGAATGCCGCCTCCGACCGCGGCCTCGAACAGCACGTCGACACCGGCGACCTCCGCCGCCTCGACGACGTCCCGCCCCATCGTCGACATCAGCTCCTTGTTGGCGGTGACCACGTGCTTGCCGTTCTTGATCGCCGCAAGGATCAGATCCAGCGCGGGCTCGATGCCACCCATCGCCTCGACGACGATGTGAACGGACGGGTCCGAGACGACCTCGAACGGATCGGTCGTGAACGACTCGCCGGGCAACGACAGGGCTCGGTCCTTGGTAAGGCTGCGCACCGCGACGCTCTTGATCTCGATGCGCGCGCCGGACCTTTCCTCCAGAGCTTGCGCGTGCTCCGTTATGATGCGCGCCGCAGCTCCTCCCACCACTCCACAACCGAGAAATCCGACCCGTATTGCCTCGTTCAACCCGTACCTTCCATTCCTCCGTCATTCATGCGATTTGCCACCGAAACTCCGCAAGAGAGTTAACGCTATCAAGCCAATTGCCTCGCAAACAGAAGCGTGACGAGCACTTGATAGGCGTAAGCTCGACGAATGACTTCTGAGCTGGGGGTCCGGGAGCGCAAGAAGCTGGCGGCTCGCACGGCGCTTACCGAAGCGGCTCTGAAACTGTTCCGCGAGGACGGCTTCGATGCAACCACGGTCAACGACATCGCACAGCTCGCCGACATGTCGCCGCGCACCTTCTTCCGCTACTTCGACACCAAGGAAGACGTCGTCTTCCAGGATGCGCCCCGGCAGCTGGATGAGTTACGCGGATTTCTCCGGGCTCGTCCCGCAAGCGAGACGAATACGGCCGCGCTGAGGGCCGCGCTGGTCGCATTCTCGGAGGTGCTCGAGAAGGAGCGCCAGGAGCTTCACTTGAGGGCCCAGCTCGCACGCTCGGCGCGCACCCTCGCCGAACGCGCCGCCATCGAGTTGCAGAACTGGCGTCTCGCGCTGACGGAAGAGCTCATGCAGCGGCCGGGTGATCGAGACCCTACGCGCTGTCACCTGCTGGCCGGAACCGGCGTCAACGTGCTGACCGTGGCCATCACGCTGCGGAGCGACGGCGACCGGACGCTGGACGAACTCACAGACCATTGCTGGCAGCAAGTAGCCCAGGCCGTCTGCTCCCAGTAGTGCGCCACTAGACTTCACGGATGCCGGAACTCCCCGAACTGCAGGCGCTGGCCGAACGCATGGCCGCCGAGCTGGAGGCCAAGACGCTTCGCTCGATGGACGTGTTGCAGTTCTCGGCCCTGAAGACGGTCGCACCCTCTCCCTTCGACCTGGCCGGCATGGAGCTGGCCGCGGTGGGCCGCCGCGGGAAGTACCTCTCCTTCGACTTCGGCGCCGCGCGCGTCTTGATCCACCTGTCGCAGGGGGGCCGCATGGACATCGAAGACCCCCCAAAGAAAACCCGGCCCAAGGGGGCGGTAGTGCGTCTCGGCTTCGAAGACGCTCCCAGCATTCTGGTCAAGGAGTATGGGACGGAGCGCAAAGCGGCCTGCTGGATCCTCGAACCGGGGGTCGCGGGGCCGCTCGAGGGGTTGGGACCGGAACCGGCCACCACGGAGTTCGAAGCGCTCGTGCTCTCGGGCGCCGACAACCGCCAGCTGCACACCCTTCTTCGCGATCAGAGGAAGGTGGCGGGCATCGGTCGCGGGTTCGCCGACGACATCCTTCACGCGGCGATGCTCTCTCCCTTTGCACCACTCTCCAAACTGGATGACTCCGAGCGCCGCCGGCTGTACGACTCGACCGTTGTCGTGCTGGACGCCGCGACCGAGCGCGAGCGACGGCGCCGCGGTGGGCTGCCGGCCAAGATGGGCGATCGCTTCACCATCCACAACCGCCACGGCAGTCCGTGCCCGCGCTGCGGCGATGAGATGCGACGCGTGTCCTTCAACGCGCGCGAGATCACCTACTGCCCCACCTGTCAGACGGGCGGCAAGATCCTGGCCGACAGGCGCATGTCCCGGCTTCTTCGTTAGCCGGCTAGTCCGCAGCGACCTCGGGCGTCGCGACTTCCCTGGGCCCGCGTCTGCGTCCTCGCGCCGAGAACACGACGCCCGCAAGGATCAGGACCACCCCCGCGATCTGCAGCGAGGAGGGTGCCTCGTCGTAGATGAGCGCGCCCAGCCCCAGCGCACCCACTGGCTGCAGGAGCAGCAGCATCGAGGTCAAAGCGGCCGCGAGGCGCGGCAAGGAGATGGTGATGAGCAGCCAGCCGACCACCTGAGAGGTGAACGCGAGCAGACCCAGCCAGCCGTGCGAGGGCCACGACGGAACCAGGTCCAGGTCACCGATAAGCGCGCCGATCACCACCGATCCGAATGCCGCCGCGAGCGTCGCGTCGAACAGGGGACCCGCGATGCGCCGAAGATCCGACGAGCTATGGCGCAGGATCAAGAGGAAAGCCGCGTAGGCGGTCGACCCGAGCGCGCCGAAGACCACGCCCAGGACCGGGTTGTCGCCGTACGCGTTCGAGCCGAGCAGGCCGGAGATGAGGACGACTCCGCCGAGAACGACCGGCAGCGCGATCACGATGTGTCGATCCAGCCGTTCCTTGAAGATGAGCCAGGCGGCGAAGCCCACTATCAGTACCTGCAGGTTGCCGAGGACGGTCGCCAGGCCGGCGCCGACCGCTTCGATGGCGTAGTGCCAGAGGACCAAATCGAGCGCCAGACAGAGCCCGGCGATGGCGGTGAGCCGGCGGTCGCGGCGAGGGCGGGGGCCCAGGCGGCGCTCCTCGTACGCCGACAGCAACCACAGCAACGGGAGCGCGTAGACGCAACGCCAGACCGCGACGGTCGCGGGGGAGCCATCGGAGGCGCGCACGAGGACGGCCGACGTGGCGATGAACGCGGCTCCCGCGACCGCCGCCGCGACGGGACGGCGTGTGAGCCGGTCGAGCCTGCTCGCCATCACCCGGACAGGGCGACATCGAGGCGCAGCAGGTCCTCGATGCTCTCGCGCCTGACGATCTCGGTCGCGCTGCCGTCGGAGACCAGGATCACGGGCGGGCGCGGCGTGCGGTTGTAGTTGGACGCCATCGCATAGTTGTAGGCACCGGTCGCGGTAATGCAGACGAGGTCGCCCACGCTGAGGTTCGCCGGCAGCTTCGCATCGTGAATGACCACGTCTCCGGACTCGCAGTGTTTACCGGCGATCGAAATGGAGCCGTCGTCCTTGGCGTCGACTCGATTGGCGAGAAGAGCTTCGTGGCTCGATCCGTACAGGGCGGGCCGGACGTTGTCGCTCATGCCGCCGTCCACCGAGGCGTACTTCCTGACGCCCGCCACTTCCTTCACCGTCCCCACCGTGTAGACGGTCAGGCCCGCGGGGCCGGCGATGCTGCGACCGGGTTCGAGGAAGACGACCGGCTCCGCGAGAGAGCGCTTATCGAACTGTTTCTTGATGTCCTGCACTATTCCGCGGGCGGCATCCTGAAGCGCGAGGGGATCCTCCCACTCGACGTACTGGATGCCGAACCCTCCGCCCATATTGATCTCGGCTATCTCGATATCCAGCTTGTCCAGCACCAGTGCCGCGAACTCGCTCATGCGCTTGATCGCCAGCTCGAAACCTCCGAGGTCGAATATCTGAGACCCGATGTGAGCATGCAGACCCGCGAACCTGCAGCCCGGAATCTCGTTCGCACGGCGCACCGCCTCGAGTGCAACCCCCTCCGTCAGGGGAAAGCCGAACTTGGAATCCTCGTGCCCCGTCCTCACGTACTGATGCGTCTGTGCCTCCACGCCGGGAGTTACTCGGACGAGAAGCCTCGTGGACATCTCGGCGTCGCGGATCCGGTCGATCTCGTCGAACGAGTCGATGACGACGCGCCCGACGCCGGCGGCGCGCGCGGCCTCGATCTCGTCGACCGACTTGTTGTTGCCGTGAAAGATCACGCGCTCGCCGGGGAATCCCGCCCGTATCGCGGTCTCCAGTTCTCCGCCCGTGCAGACGTCGAGCCCCAGCCCGAGACCGTCGATCAACTGGCACATCGCCACGCAGAGAAAGGACTTGCCGGCATAGAACACCCGCCCGGCCTCCCCCGCCTCGGAGATGATCTTGGCGGCGTTCGCCTCGATCGTCGTGCGGTCCATGATCATCAGCGGCGTGCCGAACCGGTCGACCAGTTCGACCACGTCGCAGCCACCGACCACCAGGTGTCCCTCGGAGGACTTCGCCGCGGTGGCCGGCAGGATCGAGCGGAGCCGCTCGAGGCTCACGGGGGTGGAAGCTCCGACAGCGTCCCGTCAAAGACGTGATGACAGGCTCCGCCGACTTCCACCTCGCCCGGTCTCGCCCGCACGAACAGGCGGGACAGACGGCCCATCTCGACGCCCTGGACGATCTCGAAGTCGATAGGCCCCACCCGAGCGGCGAGGTAGAGGCCCAGATCCGCTGCTCCCGAGCCCGTAGCGGGATCCTCATCGATGCCCAGCCCGGGAAAGAAACCGCGCGCCCTTATGCGGCCGGCCTGGATCGCGGTGAAGCAGTAGAAACCGCCCGGGCTCACGTCGGGGAGGGCCGCGGGATCGGGCCGGGCCCTGCCCAGAGCGCCCAGATCGCGCAGCGGAACCATCAGATGGCGCAACCCCGTGTCCGCGAAAGCAGGGCGCAGGTGGCCCGAGCGTCCGAGCTCCCTCGATTCCAGTCCCACCTCTCGGTCCTCCAGCCGCAGGCCGCGCGCGAGCCGCACCGAATAGTCGCTGTATCTGTCGTCCTCGTCGGATCCCGCCGAACCAGTGCGGACGCACCACAGCCGGTCGCCGTCCCGTCGCACGGGGGTGTCGCCGGCGCGCGAGCGCTGCGTCAGCTCATCGCCGGTGACCAGCTCGAGTCTGTGGAGGACCCAGGCCGTGCCCAGAGTCGGATGACCCGCGAAGTCCAGTTCCTCGGTGGGCGTGAAGATCCGGACTTCATAGGAGTCCCGCGCGTGAGCGGTGACGAAGGTCGTCTCGGACAGGTTCATCTCGGACGCGATCGCCTGCATCTGCTGGGTGGTCAGATTCTCGGGCTCCGGAAACACCGCCAGCGGGTTGCCGCGGTAGGCCGTATCGGCGAACACGTCTACTTGGACGAATCTCACCTACATGCGCTCCGGTGCGGTGACGCCGAGCAGGCCCAGGCCGTCCGCGATAACGGTGCGCGTCGCAATGCAAAGCGCCAGCCGGGCCTGCGAGAGGCGCGGATCGTCGGTCAGCACCTGGCAATCGCGGTAGAAGCCGGAGAAGGCCGACGCCAGCTCCTCGACGTAGCGCGTGATCCTCTGCGGGGCTCGCCTTTCGGCCGCCTCGAGGACGACTTCCTCGTAGGAATCGAGCTTCCTCATCAGCGCGTCCTCCGAGGAGTGCTCCAGCAGGTCGAGGGGAGCACCCTCCATCGTCGGTTCGATCCCCTGATCGGAGGCCTTGCGCAGGATCGAGCAGATGCGAGCATGCGCGTACTGGACGTAGAAGACCGGGTTTTCGGGAGCCTGTTCCTTGGCCAGTTCGATGTCGAACTCGAGCGGAGCCTCGATCGACCGACTCAAGAAGGTGTAGCGAGCCGCGTCGACGCCAACCTCGTCGACGAGCTCGTCGAGCATCACGATGATGCCGGCGCGCTTCGAGGCCCGTACCGCTTCGCCACCGCGCAACAGCGAGACCATCTGGACGATCTCGACCTCGACGCGCTTGCGATCGAATCCCAGCGCTTCGACCGCGGCCAGAAAGCGAGGCACCGAACCATGATGGTCCGCCCCCCACAGATAGATGAGCGCATCGAAGCCGCGCTCGAATTTGTCGCGAACGTAGGCCACGTCGGCGGCGAAATAGGTGGGCTGGCCGGTAGCGCGCACCAGCACCCTGTCCTTGTCGTCGCCCAGTTGGCTCGACCTGAAGAACAGAGCCCCGTCACGCTCGTAGGTCCATGAGTTCTCGCCCAGTCGCTCGAGGCCCTCCTCGAGGGCACCCGATTCGTGAAGTGAGCTCTCGAGAGTCCAAACGTCAAAGGAGGTCCCGAAGCGAGCCAGAGATGCTCTCGCAACGTCCAGCATTCGAGCCAGGCCGAGCTCGCGCATGGCGCGGTCGCGCTCGCCGGAGTCTGCTTCGACGTACTTGTCGCCGACCTCCTCCGCGATCGAGCGCGCGATGTCGATGACATAGTCGCCGCGGTAGCCGTCCTCGGGTACGTCGGCATCCACGCCGAAGCACTGGAGGTAACGTGTGGCGATCGAAGCTCCGAAGAGCTCGATCTGGCGTCCCATATCGTTCCAGTAGAACTCCCGGGTCACGGAATACCCCACCGCTTGAAGCAGATTGGACAGCGCGTCTCCCACCGCCGCGTGCCGGCCGCTCACCACGTTGATGGGTCCCGTCGGATTGGACGACACGTACTCGACGTTCATCGACTCGCCCTCCCCCACCCCGTGACGGCCGAACCCGGACTGGGGATCGGCGGCGCGTCGAATCACGTCGTGCAACCAAGAGGGGGCCAGGTGGAAGTTGAGAAACCCGGGCCCGGCTACGTCCACCCGTGCGACGACCTCGTTGGTGGGAAGACGCTCGACTATCGCCTGAGCGATGTCACGGGGGTTGCCTCGACCCTTGGCCGCGAGGAGAGCCACGTTCGTCGCCCAGTCCCCGTGCTCCCTGCGCTTGGGGCGCTCGAAAGAAACCTCGGGCATCGATTCGAGCGTCGGGACACCGTCCGCAGCTACCCGTTCGAGCGCCGCAACGACCAGATCTGCGAGGGTCTTGGTGATCATCGCCACCCATTGTCGCCTAGCTCGCGGACCGGCTGGTGACGTTTGGGATCATGGCCTCGCTAGATGCTAGATGAGGCGTTGCACGACCTCGAGCAGCTCGCTGGGATCAAAGGGTTTGGTGAGGTAGTCGGCGACCCCGTGTCTCATCCCTCGATCGATATCCGATTGCTGCGCCTTGGCCGAGAGGAACACGACCGGGATCGAGGCCGTCGTCTCGTTGCCCTTGAGTGCCTCGACCGCCTGATAGCCGTCCATGCGGGGCATCATGATGTCCAGGATCACCAGATCCGGAACCTCCTTCACGGCCGCCTCGTAAGCTTCCTCACCATCGTGGGCAAGCAGGACCTCGTAACCCTCGAGTTCGAGATTGACCTGCAGCAGGCGCAGGATCACGGGGTCGTCGTCGCAGATGAGGATCCGTTGGGCGGCCATAACCTGAGGCAGCCTAGCCTTTTCCACCTCGCCCTTGGAGACTTTTCCCACCCCAACTCGAAAATGGGCTGCGAGAGGCGATGCCGTAAAGTCATTCCTTGGGCCCCCGTAGCTCAGGGGATAGAGCACGCGCCTCCGGAGCGCGGTGCGCAGGTTCGAATCCTGCCGGGGGCACCTTAACGTCTTCACGTTTGAAGGCGCAGGTGTTCACGTTTGAGTGTGGCCTCAGCGCTCATGCTCGACCAGTGGCGCCAACGTGTGCCGAGAGATCGGGTTTGCATCGTTTATGAGCGCTGGGGCGCGCC
>JBOGWW010000191.1:0-2266 GCA_050693655.1 Actinomycetota bacterium
GCTCGCCACGATCGTCGAGTCGGTTGGCCAGAGGCGCAGGGACGTTCTGCTCGACGCGGCCACCGCGCTGGGCGAGGGTGCCGCTTCTCTGGCCCGGGAGGGGGAGGGTCCGACCGAATCGGGAGAGGGGTCGACCGAGGTGGCGTACTCGGAGCTTCTGAGGTTGCTCGAGGACGAGGATTTCATCTCGGTGAGCCGTAACAGCGATGAGGGCGAGGTGGTGCCGGACGATTCGGCCTTCGTTATTGCGGGAGGCAATGCGACGACGGAACCCTTCGACATCTCGGCCTTCGTCGGCCGGCTGAGCTCGGACTTGGCGGAGGGGGAGACGGACGTGGTCGTGTCGGAGTCGTCCTCGAGTCACTGGGGCATGACCACCGCCGTCCGGGAGAGCGACGACGTCAACGAGCTGGTCTCGACCGTGGACACGGGGGAGAGTCCCCTGGGCCACGTCGCTCTGGTGCTGGTGCTGAGCCGGCCTGCCTCGGAGCCACCCGGGCACTTCGGTGCAGAGGATGGGACGCAGCCGCTGCCCGACCTTCCGGACGACTAGAAGTGCTCTCGTGCATGAACGACGAGCAACCCCGGACGGTTCGCCCATGGCATCACTAATGCCCCCTCGCTCTCTCGCACGCGGCGCCGCCATCATCACGGTGGCCACCGCGGTGTCGCGCATCACCGGCTTCGTGCGCGTGATCGTGGTGGCCGCGGCGATGGGGACGACCTTCCTCGCGAATACGTACCAGACCGCCAACACCGCGCCGAACGTCGTCTTCGAGTTGGTCGCCGCGGGGGTACTCACCTCCGTGTTCGTTCCGACCTTCGTCGAGTATCTGGTCAAGGGCCGGCGGGACGAGGGTTGGCAGGCCGCGAACGCCTTGACCAGCGTCGCGGTCGTGGGGCTGGTGGCCATCGCACTATTGGTCGCGCTCCTCGCGGACCCCATCATGCGCTTGTTGACGCTGGGGGTGGACGACGCCGCCCTGAGAGCCAGGGAGGTCTCGCTGGGGGCCGCTTTCCTTCGGCTCTTCGCGCCCCAGATCGTCTTCTACGGCGCCGGAATGATCATGACCGGGGCCCTGCACGCTCACCGGAAGTTCGCCATCGCCGCGATCGCCCCCATCTTCAACAACCTCGTGGTCATCGGCATCTACATCGTCTACGCCATGATGCGCGGCGACCGCCCTCCCACGGTCGGCGGGATCACGACCGCGCAGACCCTCGTCCTGGGGTTGGGAACGTCGCTGGGAGTGGTGGCGATGACCGTCTGTCTCATCCCCCAGCTGAGGGCACTCGGCTGGCGCTTCCGGTTCAAGTGGGCGCCCCGGCATCCCGCGGTGCGAAGGGCAGCCCATCTCGGCGTGTGGGCACTAGGTTACGCCGGCGGCTACCAGGCCGGACTGATCGTCGTGCTCATACTGGCCAACGCGGTCGAGGGAGGAGTCGCCGCTTATCAGTGGGCGTACACCTTCTTCTACATGCCGCACGCGTTGTTTGCGGTAGCGATCTTTCACGTTCTCTTCCCCGCGATGTCCGAGAGCGCGGCGCGGGGTGAGCCGGAGGAGCTGTTGAGCCGGCTGCGCGACGGCCTTCGAATGCTCGCCTTCATTCTGCTGCCCACGGCCGCGTTGATGTTAGCGGGGGCCGGAGCGATCTCGAAGCTGACGCTGGAATACGGGGTGATGACGACGGCGGGCGCCGAGCTCGTGGCGCGCGTCCTGGCGGCGTTCGTGATCGGCCTACCGACGTACTCCACGTTCCTGGTGGTGACGCGGGCCTACTATGCGCTGAGCGACACCAAGTCTCCCGCGCTCGTAAACGGTGCCGCGGTGGTCATCTCGAGCGTTCTCGGAGTGGCGCTCTTCAACGCGGCGGACGACGAGTGGTCGGTTCCCGCGCTGGCGCTCGCCCATTCGGTTGCCTTTGCTATCGCCGCCGCGCTGTTGCTGCGACTGTTGTCGCGACGGATCGGGTCCGTCGCAACCGCGGAACTGAGGACCGGCGTTGGACGCTCCCTCGGTGTGTCCCTGGTTGCGCTCGCGGTCGCGGGTGGGGTCACCCTTGCGCTGCCGGAGTCCACCAAACTGGAGGCCTTGGTGAGTCTCCTCGCGGCCTCCGGGGCGGGTCTTGCGATGTACGCGGGAGTCATGGCCTTGACCGGCGCGCCCGAACTGCGCCGCTTCGCCTCGATATTCAAGCGGAGCGAAGCCTGATGGGCACACCCAACGTGCTGCAGGTCCTGGGTCGCTCTGCGGGCGGCATCGCG
>JBOGWW010000192.1:0-2588 GCA_050693655.1 Actinomycetota bacterium
CCTCGAGGCCGACTTCAAGCTCGAGGTTGTCGAGACAACCGCTCGCAACCATGCCGGTGAACTGGCGCGCGATGCGATCGACCGAGGCTTCGAAGCGGTCATCGCGTTCGGGGGAGACGGGACGATCAACGAAACGGCTCAGGGGCTCATCGGTTCGGAGGTCGCGCTGGGCCTGCTTCCCGGGGGCTCGACAAACGTCCTGGCGAGGGCGCTGGGTGTGCCCCGCGACCCCGTCGAGGCCACCGCCTTCGTGGCCTCGCACCTCAAGTCATCTACCAGCGTCCGGATAAACGCGGCCCGGCTGAACGACCGCTTCTTCCTGTTCAACTCCGGGATGGGACTCGATGCCGAAACCGTGCGCCGGGTGGAGAGCGACCCGGAGGGCAAACGCCGCCACCACGAGAGGCTGTTCGTCCGCAATGCCTTTGGAGCGGGGCTGACCGAGTATCGCGGAGTGGCACCGATGATCTCGATGGCGGTCGGCGATGCCGAGCCGGTGGAGGTGGTGACGGCGATCACGTGCAACGGCGCTCCGTTCACCTACCTGGGCGGTTGGCCGGTCGACGTTTGTCCGAACGCAAGGCTCGATAAGGGGCTGGACGTCTTCGGGATCAGTCGTCTGAGGGCGCGGACGATCCCCCGCCTGGTCTACTCGCTGTTCGTCAGCCGCTCCCACACCGGCTGGCGCTCGACCTCCTATCACCACGACGTTGCCGCGGTCCGGCTTCGCGCCACCAGGCCGATGCCGGTCCAGGTCGACGGCGACTACCTCGGACGCCTGGACAAGGCGGACATAAGCCTGGTGCCCGAGGCCCTGAGCTTGCTCGTTTGAGGCCTCGCTCGTTTAGCAAGTCGCGCCGCATCGCCTAGGCTGGATTGGCAACCCTTCCAGCAATCAGGAGTGTCGATTTCCAGCATGACCACACCCCAGCGCGACCAGGTCGCCTCGCTTCTCGGCGAGATTCAGGATCCCGAGCTGCATCGCGGCCTGAACGAACTGCATATGATCAGAAGCCTCTCCATGGAGGGCTCCCGGGTGGCGGTGACCGTGGCCCTGACGGTGCCGAACTCGGCGTCCCGCCCCTACTACCTCGAGGTCATCCCGGCCAAGATCCGCAACGCTTTCCCCAAGGCCCGTGTCGAGGTCGACTTCGTGGTCATGTCGGAGGACGAGCGTCGGGCGCTGAGCGAGTCGATGCGCAAGGACACGCCGGCGCCCATGGCCGGCTCGGATTCCAAGACCCAAGTCGTCGCCATTGGTTCGGGCAAGGGCGGAGTTGGTAAGTCCACCACGGCGGTGAACCTGGCCGCCTCGCTGGCTAAGGGCGGCCACAGCGTCGGTCTGCTCGATGCCGACGTCTGGGGTTTCTCGATCCCACGCATGCTCGGCATCTACGAGAAGCCGTCCGTGCTCGGGGATCTCATCGTGCCGCCGGAGATGTTCGGAGTGAAGATCGTCTCCATTGGCCTCTTCACGAGCGAGGAGAACCCGGTGATGTGGCGGGGGCCGATGCTCCACAAGGCGCTTCAGCAGTTCCTCGAGGACGTCCACTGGGGTGACCCCGATTACCTGCTGCTCGATCTGCCCCCCGGCACCGGTGACGTGGCGATGTCGATCGCTCAGTTCATCCCCGGCGCGGCCATGCTGACCGTCACGACTCCGCAGGCGGTGGCCGAGAAGGTGGCGCAGCGGTCTGCCTTCATGGCGGAGAAGACGGGTCTGAAACCGACCGGCGTCATCGAGAACATGAGCTATTTCACCTGCGACCACGGGTCGCGCTACGAGCTCTTCGGGCGCGGGGGAGGCGAAGCGCTGGCACAGCGCTTGCGGGTTCCGCTGCTCGGCCAGATCCCTATGGATCCGAACCTGATGGAGTTCGCCGACAAGGGAGCGCCCATCGTGCTGCAGGCCCCCGACTCAGAGGTCGCCCAGGCGTACGATCGGTGTGCCAAGGAACTCGTGAACTTGATTCAGCCGAAGCCCAAGGCCAAGAAGCGCATCTCGCTTCCGTTGTCCGGTGGGCATTGACACCGGCGAGCGCAGAGGGAGTACGTCAGTGGCGACGGTAGCCCAGCATCCACTGGAGATCGTGGATCGGATCGGCGGAGCGGTGGACGCTGTCGGTGCCACGGAGCGCGCGGCGTCGCTCGCTAAGCGGTCGATCAAGAAGAGTTCGAAGATGTGGGCGCTCGATCTGGCGCTCAGGTGCTGCGATCTCACGACGCTCGAGGGTGCGGATACTCCCTGGAAGATTCGCCAGCTCGCCTCCAAGGCCATACGCCCGGCCCCCGGGGACCCCTCCATTCCGTCGGTTGCGGCCCTGTGCATCTACCCGCGTCTCGTCCCCGTCGCGGCGGAGGCGCTGCGCGGATCGGGAGTCCACCTCGCGTCGGTAGCGACCGCGTTTCCCTCCGGTCAGGCGCCGCTCGACATGCGGCTCGAAGAGATCAGGCGAGCGGTCGCCGAGGGAGCCGACGAGATCGACATAGTCATCAGCCGAGGAGCATTTCTGGCCGGCGACGAGGAGACGATCTACGGGGAGGTCGCCGCCTCGGTCGAGGCCGCAGGGGACGCCCACGTCAAGACG
>JBOGWW010000193.1:0-8319 GCA_050693655.1 Actinomycetota bacterium
ACCCTGAGTTCACGGACGAGCTTCGACTGGACCTGGATCCTCAGCCGGGGACCGACTTCTCCCATGTCCGCGAGGCGGCGCGCGAGCTTCGAGGCCTGCTCGATGAATTGGAGGTCGTCGGGTACCCGAAGACGACTGGAAACAGAGGGCTCCATGTTTACGTCCGGCTCGAAGCTCGGTGGGACTCGTACAAGGTTCGATCTGCAGCGGTCGCCGTCGCGCGAGAGCTCGAACGACGGCGCCCCGACATACTGACCGCTCAGTGGTGGAAAGAAGATCGAGGCGAGCGGGTATTCGTCGACTTCAATCAGAACGCTCCGCACAAGACGGTCTTCGGCGCATGGTGCGTGCGCGCTCGTGCGGGAGCTCAGGTGTCGACACCAATCACGTGGGACGAGATCGACGTGATACATCCCGACGAGTTGACGATTGCCTCACTGCCCGCGCGAATCGAAGCTCACGGCGATCCGTGGTTGGAGATGAATGCGCACCCGCAGACACTCGAGCCGTTTCTCGCGATGCATGAGCGCGACCTAGCGAACGGCCTCTTGGACGCACCGTGGCCTCCGGTCTACCCGAAACAGCCCGGCGAGCCGCCCCGAGTATCACGGAGCCGCGCGAAGAAGGTTTGACCTGCTGGTGCCCGAAGGACTCTTTCGTCAGATTCTGATCTACTTCGTCCTTGGCAGCCCCCCCGGTGCGACACTTACTTGAGGCGCGGTTGCCGCGCCAGGCGGTCTCTCCATTCAAGAGGTTCGACTGATGCCGAGGATGCACATCGATGAGCTTGCGATCGACGAGGCGCTCGTGCGTCGACTGCTTGTCGAACAGTTCTCCGAATGGTCAGACCTGGCTCTTAGCCGCGTCGAGCCCGCGGGGACCGACAACGCAATATTCCGCCTCGGTGACGCACTGTCGCTACGCTTCGCGCGCCGCGAAGGGCGGACCGAGCCGGGCGGCACGGAGTACGACTGGTTGCCGAAGCTGGCGCCAATGCTCCCGCTCGAGATCCCCGTTCCGGTCGCGCAAGGCCGCCCGAATGACGAATACCCGTGGTACTGGGACGTCCACACGTGGGTGGAGGGCGAGACCGTGCCGGTCGATGAGATCGACGCGATCCAGGCTGCGCGCGACCTGGCAGCGTTCGTCGTCGCGCTGCAGCAGGTGAATCCGGCGGGGGGGCCGCCCGGCCGAGGCATCCCGCTGGCCGAGCGCGACAGAGAAATCCGGTACTGGCTGGCGCAATTCGACGGCGACGGCGCGGTAACGGCGGAGTGGGAGCGAGCACTCGCGGCGCCGGAGTGGGACGGGCCGCCCGTGTGGCACCATGGCGACCTCGATGCGCGGAACTGGCTCGTGCGGGATGGCCGCATCAGCGGAGTGATCGACTGGGCCCCGATGGGCGTCGGCGACCCGGCCTGTGACGTGATGGTGGCGTGGAAGCTCCATTCGAGCTTCGCACGCGACGCGTTCCGCGAGGCGCTGCCTACGGACGAGTCGACGTGGGAGCGGGCGCGCGGCTGGGTTCTGTCACAGGCGGTCGCAGCACTCGCCTACTACACTCCGGAGAACAACCCGACGCTGTGCTCCGAAGCGGAAAGCTGGCTTACGCTGGTGCTGTCAGAGGGCGAGGAGCGCTGACCGCGATTCCCCGAAAGTAGGACGCCCCGAGGTGACAACTCATGTCGAGGGCCGAGTCATGTCGAAGGCCGAGGCGCCTGTGTCACAGGAAATGACCGCTGGGCAGGTAGGGCGCAGGCGGCGTCATGCTGCGGACAGCGAGGTAGCCTCCTGGCCGATGTCGGGCCGGGCCGCCACGCTCGCCTGCCCCTACGTGACCCCGACCGTCCCGTACTCGGCGCGCCCTGTCGGCCGGTAAACGTTGATGGCCACACCCGAGCCGCTGCTGCGCGAGTCAACCAGGCTGAGACCCCTATCCACTCCACGATCGGGGAAGAGGCGGCGGCCCTCGCCGACGATGACGGGGAAAACCAGCAACCGGTACTCATCCACCAGATCGTGCTCGTGCAGGGTGCGCACCAGTGCGCCGCTGCCGTGCACCTGCAGCTCATTGCCCGGCTGCTCCTTGAGCTCGGCCACCGCGGCCGGGATGTCCCCCTTAAGCACTGTGGCGGGTCCCCACTCTGGAGACGTAAGCGTGGTCGAGGCCACGTACTTAGGTAGTGTGTTGAGCTTGCTTGCCACCACATCATTCGGATCGGTCGCGTTCGGCCACGAAGCGGCGAAGATGTCGTACGTCCGACGACCTAGGAGAAACGCATCGACCCGTCCGAATACCTCTTCCATGAAGCGGCCGAGGTCGTCGTCGAAGTGTGGGACCAGCCACCCACCGCGAGTGAACCCGCCTTCGACGTCCTCGTCCGGACCGCCGGGTCCCTGGTACACGCCGTCGACCGACACGAACATGGTCACGGTCAGCTTCATGCAGTCCTCCTTCGAGATATCGAGAGTTGGCCTTTGAACGTAGGACGCCGCGACCGTCCGAAACTAATCGGCCTGCATCGAGCCTGAGAACCTCACCGCTCGTCGGGTGGCCCGATGACGGGCTTGACATCCAGGACCGGCGTTCCATCCAGGGAACTCTCACACCACCCCCACGACCACCTTCCCCCTGGCGTGGCCTTGTTCCAGGTAGGCGATCGCGGCGGGGATTTCGGCGAACGGATAGCGCCGGTCGATCTCCGGGCGAACTTGTTGCCGGCTTCAACGACATAGCGTCAACCGGCACCGAAACGTATTCTGCAAAGCCGCCGTAGCCGTGATCCAAGAGATTGGCATAGACCTCGTCGCCGGGCTTGAACCGGGTAACGCCGCGGCCGACCGCCTCCACCTGCCCGGCAATGTCGACGCCGAGGATCTTATGTTTCGGTCGCCACAAGCCAAGGGTGGCGCGCGAGAAGAGGGGTTTGCCGCGCATGGAATGCCAGTCCGCCGGATTGACGGATACTGCCAGCACCTTCACCAGGACTTCAGCGGCGTCCGGCGCGGGCTTCTCGACCTCCAGCATCCGAAGCGTCTCCGGCGGTCCGTACTCCTCCAAATTGAACGACTTCATGACTGGCACTCCCCCGCCCGGTAGCGACGCCAAGTCTAGGCGTCGCGAGGCGTAGATCGGTTCAGGAAGTATCTCTTCGAGCGAGCGTGAAGGAGCCGTGCGCTTGGGTCGCGAGCACGGAGGGGTCTCCTTCTACCGCGTGCTCGTGGCCGTTCGATGTGCTTGTTGGCGTGTGGTCATCGACGACTCCCGGAACTCAACCACCGTTCTTCGCGTTGAGCCTAAAGCGCAGGACAGCGGCGGGTTCGCTCTTCCCACTCTCTTGCGGCAGCTCTTTGTGGACGCTTATGGGACGCGAGGTGATCCGTCAAGAGGGTGTTCAAGCGGTCTGGAATCTCGCCTTGGAGGTCCTCATACAAGTGTCCGTAGCGGTCGATCGTAATGATCGCTCACGGGCCGCGATGTCTCGCCACTTCGTCGCGAACGTCAGGCGCGACCTCCTCGGCAAAGCGTCGGAGCTGCGGAGTCGGTTCCGCTGTCGGCCAGAAGATGAATGCGTCCATCCCCAACTCGACCACCAAACGAGTGAGCTGATCGGTCCAGTAGGAGACCGGACCCTCCAGGAAGCCCCCGCGGTCGCCGTCGGTGATCGTCCCCGAGGCGTTGTAGACGCGGCGGACCTCGCTCGGTTTACGCCCGGCGGCCTCCGCGGCTGCATCGATACGGTCGTGCATTTCCGGAAGTCGCTCGGGAGGTGCCCACGAGGAGGAGGGGACCCATCCGTCGGCGAGCCGTCCGGTAAGCGTCAGCATTCGAGGACCGCCGGCGCCCAACCAGATGCCGATGTCGTGGGCCGGAGCCGGCCCGGAGTGAATGCCCTTCAGACGATAGTGGTGACCCTCGAAGCGCAGGTTCCTCTCGCCGCTCCACAGAAGGCGGATCACCTCGATCGCCTCGGCCACCGATTCGACCGCCTCGGACGGGCCTCTGCGGGGACCTCCCATGCCCTCGATCGCATCCCAGAACGCCCCGGCCCCGAGGCCGAGCTCGAACCGCCCAGCGCTGATCCTGTCGATCGACGCGGCCGCTTTGGCGATGATCGAGGGGTGCCGAAGCGGGAGGTTGGCCACGTCGGGGAACAGCCGCACGCGGCTGGTGCGCGCCGCGAGATCGGCGATTAGCGAGAACGCGTCGAGGAACCGACGCTGATAGGGATGGTCTTGGACGCCAATCAAATCCAGCCCGGTCTCATCCGCGAGCTGAGCTTGCGCGACCAATGTCGGATAGTCGTCCGTGTTCGGTACGGGAAAGTATCCGAACTCGACATCTCGTCCGTAATCCATCAAGGGACTTCTTTGGGCAGCCCGTCACGAGCGCTGATTCGATCGTACTTGAGGCGCATCATCTCCATCACATCGCAGTACCACAACAAGCGGCTGGCACGTGAGGTGCAACGCGGGGTGCCGGCTTGTAATTCCGTGGGCCGAATTCGCTCCAACCACTGCACGCCCGGTACTTACCGCGGAAGTAGACGAGCGACCCGGTCAACTCACTGAGTTCGATCTCGCCAAGGTGTGGAATATCAGCGGTTCTCAGTCTGGGGCAGGTGCGCTTTCGCCTCGTCGTAGGTTCCCGAGGGAGTCGATTCGGCCGGCGCATAGATGAGGTGCAAAACGCCGGTGGTGAAGACCTGGGAGGAGACCAGCCGCAGCGGGATCGGGGACTCGCCCTCGTCGAACAGGCGCATGCCCTTGCGGACGGCGATCGGGTGGACCAGCAGGTGCAGTTCGTCGAGGAGACCGGCGGCCAGCAGCTGACGAACGACGGAGACGGATCCGCTCATCGCGATATCCGCCGAGCCCGGCTCGCTTTTCAGTGCGGTGACGGCCTCGACGAGGTCGCCATTCAGCTGCTCGGAGTTGCGCCAGGTGAACTGAAGATTCTGGTTCGAGACGACCAACTTGCGCGCATCGCCGAGCGCCTTGCCCATAGCGGCGTCTTCGCCGCCCGCGGCCTCGCGCTCCGGCCACGCACCCGCGAAGCTGTCGTAGGTCTTGCGGCCGAGCAACAGCGTGTCGGCGGCACCCAGCTGGCGGTCGACGGCCACTCCCATTTCGTCGTTGAAGTACGGGAAGTGCCAATCCTGAGGATCCTCGACGACGCCGTCGAGTGAAATGAACAGACCGGCGGTGATTTTCCGCATCGAACTACTCCTTGATCATCGTGATGAGGTGTTGTGTCATCTGGTCTGACCGTGGTCGGACCGGAAACTCATCGCGAGCCGGAAAGAAAGAATAGGGGCCACCGTGCGGGGGCTGGCCTTCCTATCCCGACTGACGACGTGTTCGACCCGACCGTCCCTGACTTGATGTTTCCGTTGGCGTCCGCTAAGGAGTCGACTTCGAGCGGCATCAAGAAGCGCTACTCGACGTGGCGCTCCGGTGGAAGATGCACATCTTGGCAGGGATTGAAGGGAATTCTTCGGTCTGCAACTCCGGCTCGCATCATCGAAAGAGAGCGGTGAGGACCGACGCACAGTCGATGCGCTGAGACCTGCAGACACAGTGAAGGTCGGTCCCTCAGGCCGATCCAGGCGGGGCCCTGTCGGCAATAAAACGCACGCTTCCCGCTATCCAGCGCCTTTGTTGAGGCGTACTGTGACCTTGCAAGCCGATAGTCATCAGACCGGTCATAGACAAGTCGTATCCGCTGAGCGAAGCGCCAGACGCGATCCGTCACCTGGAAACAGGCCGCGCTCGAGGAAAGGACGTCATATCAGGCGCGCCCGATGAGGGGCCCACACCACGTACCGGGCAACGTCCTGAACACAGGGGGTCTCCGACTAGAGCTTGAACTCGGCGCGCCCGCGACGCTGAGTTGGTTGATGTCCTCGAGCGACAAAGCAGAAAAGGAAGTCAAATGAAGGTCCCCAAATGAACCCTCGAAAGATTGCAACAGTTACCGGAGTGCTCTTCGTCATCACGTTTATCACCGCCATTGCAGGGCTTCTTCTCTACGACCCTGTGCTGAACGATCCCGACTACATCCTGGGTGCGGGCGCCGACACGAGAGTGTCGTTGGGTGCGTTGCTCGAGATGCTTCTCATCGTCGCCAATATCGGCACGGCGGTTGTGCTGTATCCGATCGTCAAGCGGCAGAACGAAGCCGTCGCCATTGGATAAGTCACCGCTCGCGTCATGGAGTGCGCCGTCATCGCCGTCGGCATCTTCAGCGTCCTTTCGGTGGTGACCCTGCGGCAGGATTTCGCGGGAGCTGCCGGTGCGGATGCCGCCACGTTCGTCACCGCCGGCAGTGCGTTGGTGGCCGTCCACGACTGGACGTTCCTGTTTGGTCCCGGCCTCCTTGCTGGCGTCGCAAACGGGATGTTGTTGGGTTATCTGATGTATCGCTCCGGTCTCGTGCCGCGACGCATGGCCATGTTGGGGCTCATCGGCGGCCCGCTCCTCGTCGCTTCGGCGGTCGCCATTGTGTTCGGGGCATACGAAAACGGCTCCACGCCGGCGTTCATCGCGGCGTTCCCAGAGATGCTTTGGGAGGGATCGCTTGGCATCTACCTCATCGTCAAGGGGTTCAAGCCGTCGATTATTACGTCTGGCGACACGCGACGGGTGGAGATGGACCCAGCCCTCTCGACTGCGTAAGACGTGAGGGGTGCCCTCCGCCCATGACTGATTACCGAAGGAGTGTTGAACTATGCAGCAAGAAGCTTCTTATCCGATCCGGTTCTCGGTCGAGTATCCGGATCGTGAGCTGAACCGATGGACCACTTTCTTTCGTCTCTTCATGGCCATCCCCATCCTGATAGTTCTGGGAAGTGTGGGAGGAGGTACTTGGCAGTGGACGACGGAACAGGGAGGCGCGGCGGCCGCCGGCGCCGGGGGTCTCTTGTTCTTCGGGCCTCTTCTCATGATCTTGTTCCGCCGGAAGTATCCGCGTTGGTGGTTCGAGTGGAGCCGGGAGTTGAGTCGTTTCTCGAATCGTGTAGGCGTCTACCTTGGGCTGATGGACGATAGATACCCTGCGACCGACGATCAGCAGTCCGTCCACCTTGAGATCATCTACCCGGATGTCTCCAGAGACCTGAACCGATGGCTCCCACTGGTGAAGTGGTTCCTCGCCATCCCGCATTACATCGTGTTGTTCTTCCTAGACATCGCCGCGGTGTTCGCAGTAATCGCCGCATGGTTCGCGATTCTGTTCACAGGCAGGTATCCGCGAGGTCTATTCAACTTCGTGGAGGGTGTGATGCGTTGGCACAACCGCGTAATCGGGTACGCGTTCCTACTGGTTACGGACCGTTACCCGCCGTTCACGCTAGCCTCGTGACGCGCGCCGGTCAGGTGCGCAGCAACGACGTCCCTACTCCCCGATAGGGTCAGGATCGGATCCAGCGTTTTGCGCATCGAGCAGACTGAACGGGCCTGTCTATTCCACTCCCTGCCCTTCTAACTCTAACGAGATGGGGCCCCGGGGCCGCGGTGGGGCCGCGCGAGGATGACTCTTGGCTCACAAGGCTCACCACGACCAATCACTGTCTACGTGGTGGTGCGGTTAACCCTTGCCCCTGGCCATCACCCCTTCTTGGGGGTGTCGTCCTAGCTCGTGGTCACGGCGATGGTCGTGGCCGGCGCCAGCAACGACAGGGCAACGATCGCCGGGTAACGGCCGCCCGGGCCGGCGCGGCGCGACACGACGGAGGAGCCAACGACGATTCCGATCAGCAGCACCACGACTTGTGCAACCGCCAGGCCGGTCGCTCCCAGCGGTGATGGATGGAGGCCGACGGCCGCCTCGCCGAAGAGGTTCCACCCACGTCCGAACGGGTCCCCCATCAAGCCAGGCAGCAACTGGAGGCTCGTGAACAGCCGGTTGCTGGCCAGCGCGCTCGCAACTCCGAAGGCCGCGATCACGGGTATCGTGCCAGCCGCAACTGTTCCGGGAGCTTCCCGGCGGGACGACCAACGCTCGAGCACGGATAGCAGCAAGGCCCACAGCGCACAGGATGTGGTGACCCCTGCGAGCGCGTACAGCTCGGCGCCGGGCTCGACGTTGCGGCCGCCCCACAGCTCCGAGGCTCGCAGAGCGCCGAACAGCAGCCCTCCCGCGATCACGCCCAGAACCAGCTCCGCGAACTGGGGGGGTCGCCAAGCCAGCAGCCCGCGGCGCCGGCAGCGGGCCGTCCAGGTCAGGAACAGACCGAAGGCCTCGACGCGTGACAGCCACATCGCTCTTCCGAACGCGAGGCAGCCCGCGACGGTCACGATCGTGTAGAGGCCGAGGGC
>JBOGWW010000194.1:0-11003 GCA_050693655.1 Actinomycetota bacterium
CGCGCGGCGACCTCGTCGCAGACCTCGGCCAGGGCGCCGAAGGTGTGCCAGTCCATGGCGTTGAGGACCTCGGGCCGGCCGAGGACCACGTCCGCTCGATGGCGGGCGACTTCGAGGTTGACCGTCACGGGCTTCCTTTCCTCAAAGGGGGAAAGAAGGGAACCGTAATCGAGCGGCGCTCGCGCTGCTTCAGTCGCACCACCGAGACGCAGACCTAGACCTCGGGTGTCAATGCCCGCATTCGTTCCCAGAAGAGGGCGGCGGAGGATCTCTTCGAGTGGCTCTACGCCAAGGACGCCTACGGCAACCGCTACGCCGTGGCCCGCAGGCTCGGAGTCGCGTACCTCATCTTCAACCGAAGCGGCCTCTGGTATTTATTGGCACCAAGGCGGGCGACCTGCGGTTTTCGATTTTTGGCTTACCAGAGTTCACCTCGCGGCGGTAGGCCATCTACGTGCGATAACCGATGCGGAGGCCCAGGACAAAGCATTGACTGGGCTTTCATTGGTGCGGCGCGCTGGGCGCCCACGGGAGGGCGAGTCTGTTGTCTGTCGTAATCGTGTCCGGATCGGGGGGCCTGGTCGGCTCGGCCGCCGCGCAGCGATTCGCGGCCGCCGGCTACGACGTCGTCGGAATCGACAACGACATGCGGCGTCTGTTCTTCGGAGCCGACGGTTCCACATTGTGGAACGTCGATCGACTCGAGCGAACCATCGGCAGCGGCTACTGGCACTTCTCCGTGGACATTCGGAACCGAGAGGCCGTGCGCGACGTATTCCGCATCTACGGGCGCGAGGTCGAGATAGTCATCCACGCCGCCGCCCAGCCCTCCCGCGATTGGGGGGAACGAGAGCCCTCTACGGACTTCGCAGTCAATGCTCTGGGGACCCTGAATCTGCTCGAGGCCACGCGCGAGTTCGCCCCCGAGGCCTCGTTCATCTACACCTCGACGAACAAGATCTACGGCGATGCCCCCAATGGGCTGCCGCTGGTCGAACTGGATACGCGCTACGAGATCGAGTCGGACCACCGCTACTTCAACGGCATCCGGGAGGACATGTCGATCGACGCCAGTCACCACGCGGTGTTCGGCGCCTCCAAGGCGGCGGCCGACCTCATGGTCCAGGAGTACGGGCGTTCGTTCGGGATCAACACGGTCTGCTTCCGCAGCGGAACGCTGACGGGAAGACACCAGTCGGCGACCTCACACCACGGATTGCTGTCCTACCTCATGCGCTGCGTGATCAGCGGGACCCACTTCACCGTCTACGGGTACAAGGGCAAGCAGGTCCGCGACCTGCTTCACGCCTCCGACCTCGTGGGTGCCTTCGTCGAGTACTCGAAGAACCCCCGACCGGCCGAGGTCTACAACATCGGGGGAGGCCGGAGCATCAACCTCTCGATCGTCGAGGCGATCGACCGGGTTCAGGCTCTGACCGGCAAGCAGATGAACTGGTCCTATCTCAGCGTCATGCGCGCGGGGGACGCCATGTGGTGGATCGGGGACAACTCGAAGTTCGAGTCTCACTACCCCAACTGGGCTTTGACGCACAACCTGGCCATGATCTTCGAGGAAGTGCACGAGACGAACGTGGAACGCTGGAGCGAAGCCACCTAGGCCAGGATCATGTCCTTGACGATGTTGTTGCGAAGCACCAGGGCGAGCGCCTCGAGCCGGGAGTGGACGTCCAGCTTGCCCAGGATGTTCTGGATGTGGGTCCGGGCCGTCTCCGGGCTGATGACCAGTCGCTGGGCCACCAGGTCGTTGTCGGCCCCCTCGACCAACAGCGCCAGCACCTCGCGCTCCCGGCGGGTGAGCCGTGACAGTCTCCGGAGCACGTCGTTCTGTTGTTCTCTCGACTGGACGAGCTGCGACAGCAGGTCGCCGAGCATGGCCGGCGGCACGATCGTCTCGCCTCGCAGCACGGCGCGGGTGGCCTCGATGAGCTTGGCGAGCGGAATGGCCTTGGTCAGATAGCCGCTGGCCCCCGCCTGCATGGCTTCGAAGAGGGCGTTCTGGTCCTGATGGTTGGAGAGAACCAGCACCTTGCAATCCGGAACTCTCTCACGCACCGTCCGGGTGGCGTCGATCCCGTTGCACTTGGGGAGCTCGGTGTCGACGAGCGCGATGTCGGGACGCGTTTGGTCCGCCGCCTCGATCGCTTGCAGACCGTCGGCCGCCTCGGCCACGACGGTCAGGTCTTCCTCGGTTTCCAGTGCGCTTTTGACGGCCTGACGAAACAGGGAATACTCGTCGGCGATCAAGACATTGATCATGCGTAACCTCGGATCTGCTCAGCGGTGTCGTGATGACCCTACGTAGCGGTGTTTAAGGCAGCACGGCCCCCGCGACGTAATCGGCCTACGACGATTGCATGATGTGTTACGCGCGTTCGAGCGAGGAGTGCGAGACCTTGACCACGTTGTGGCGAGCCGCGAAGGCGACCGCCTCGAGACGGGAGTGCACCTGAAGCTTGGTCAATATGTTCTGAACGTGGCTCCGCACCGTGTTGCGGCTAACGGTGAGGATTTGCGCTATCTCTTCACCGCCCGCACCTCGAGCCAGCAGCGTCAGTACCTCGAGCTCCCGCTGCGTGAGTTGCTTGATCAACAGTGCCGCCTGCCTTTCCTCGGCCGACAGCTGTCCGGCCGCCGGGGCCGCGAGCTTGTGCGGAATGACCATCTGTCCGCTGAGGGCGGTCTCGATGGAGGCGACGAACTGCTGGAGCGGCATGCTCTTGGTGATGAACCCGTGAAAGCCGGCCTTGATGGTGGAGCGCAGAGCGTTGGGCTCGTTCATCGCCGTGACCGCCAGGATCTTGAGCTCGGGCATCATCTCGATCAGCTTCTCGCCCAGCTCGACGCCCGACATGTCGGGGAGGCCGAGGTCGACGAGAGCGATCTCCGGTCCCCACACGGGAGCGATCTCGAGCGCCTCGGTCGCGGTGTTGACGAGACGAAGCTCCATGTCCTGGTTTGCGAGCACGCGCTCGAGAGCGTCTGCGAATAGTGCGTGGTCGTCGACGATCAAGACCTTCGTTGTCATTCGGACTCCTTCGCTCGGGGTAGCTCGATGACGAACTTGGCACCACGCTCGCGCGTGTCGGTCCAGATTCGTCCTCTGTGGCCCTCGACAACCCTCTTGGCGATGAAGAGCCCAAGCCCGCGACCGCTACGAGGACTGGTGTTGCCCAGCCCCCTAACGAAGGGATCGAAGATGCTTCTGTGCTGGCCCTTGGGAACACCGGGGCCTTTGTCTGTGACGGTGATGCGGATGCTTCTCGTCAGTTGCTCGATGGCAACAACCACGGGTTCGCCCGGAGGCGAATAGTACAAGGCGTTTCGGATGAGGTTGGAAAGAGCGACGCGCAGGTGCTTCGGACTGCCGGGCACCTTGACGTGCTCGCTGGGCGGCTCGAACGAGACGGCCTCGAAGTTGCGCTCGTGGCTGCAGGCCCGGATCGCTGCGATCACGTTCTGGGACAGATCGACGGGATCGAATTCGAGCGCGTCGTCGTCTACGGCCCAATACAACAAGGTCTCGCAGGTCTCGGCCAGGTGACCGAGCTCGTCATGGGCCCGAGTGAGCAGTTGGCCGGTGAGATTCTTGCTCCGGTCTATTACGGGATCCGGCAGACTCTCGTCCTTCGCCAGTAGAGAGGTCTCGATTGCGGCCTTGACCGACAGGAGCGGGCTGCGAAGCTCATGCGCCGTGAGCGCCAGGCTCATGTCCAGGTTCTCGCCCCGCTTGCGGGAACGTGAGGCCTCGTCCACGAGCGCAAACATCTGGGCGATCAGAGGTTCGAAACCGAAGGGGGGCGAGGGGTCCCTTTCGGACGATGCCACGAGAATGATCACGGGCTCGGCCCTCAGAACCAGGGCGTCCACTCGCCCGGTCACCGCCGCGAAACGCTGCCTGAGGTCGTCCATGTGCGACTCGTCGCTGCTCGCCACCAGGCCCAGTTCCGCTTCGAGCGCCGGCTTCGAGTCGGTGTCGAAACCGTAGCTCGCGTGGAGGAGTGAGGCCTCCTGGTCGGGCAGGTGATGCCACGCCGCTGCGGGAGCCTCGAACTGAATGCCGCACAGGCGTACCGCCGAGCGGATCGCCTCGTCTCGGTCCTCTGCGAGGACCAGTTCGTGCAGCGACATGACGAAGCGAGCTAGATCGGAAGCCGTCCTGCCTGCCGCGTCGTGTTTCTGCGCAAGTTGAAATGCCTCGCCCATGTACCCTTCACTTGTCGAAGTGTCGAGAACCGTCCCCAGCTACCCACTACACTGCCCGGTTACTGGAATATCACCTGGTAGAAGGCCTGAGAAGAGCGCTGAGTGATAGACGTAGTTTGCCCCCTTTGACGGGTGTGGCGGAGTTGGGGACTTTGACCCCTTGTCGGCACTAGGCCATTTGGACTACGACCGAAGCGGTTCAAGCGGGCGCCAATTTCCGTACCTCTAGCTGCACCTATGACTTTGCGTCCCCATGCAAGTGCGCGTGGTGACGTAGCCAAACAAGGACGATGAAATCAGTTGTCGGACGGGAACAGTCGAGAAAAATAGTCAATAACAACCCTAAAGCGCATCACCTATTAAGACCCCTTTTGTAGGCTTGGTCCTTGTCGCCGACGAAGCAACGAGCGCATACCCCACCTCGAACGGGAGATCATTCGTGCCCCTGCGCAACGACCTTCGCAACGTCGCGATAGTCGCCCATGTCGACCACGGAAAGACGACGCTCGTGGACGCCCTGCTCTGGCAGTCCGGGGCCTTCCGGGCGAACCAGGACGTCGACGAGCGCGTCATGGACTCCATGGATCTTGAACGCGAGAAGGGCATCACGATTCTGGCCAAGAACACGGCGGTGCGCTACGGAGATTGCAAGATAAATATCGTCGATACTCCCGGACACGCCGACTTCGGTGGCGAGGTCGAGCGGGGCCTGACCATGGTCGACGGAGTCCTGCTGCTGGTCGACGCCAGCGAGGGCCCTCTTCCTCAGACCCGGTTCGTGCTCCGCAAGGCCCTCGAGGCCCGCCTTCCCGTCATCCTGGTGGTGAACAAGGTCGATCGTCCCGACGCCCGCATCACCGAGGTCGTCGACGAGGTCTACGAGTTGTTCCTGGACCTGGACGCGGACGAGAGCCAGGTCGACTTTCCGATCGTCTACACCAACGCGCGCGCCGGATGGGCTTCGCTAGAACAAGATGCCGAGGGGGTGGATCTCAAGCCGCTCTTCGAGCTGCTCCTCGATCGCATCCCGGCCCCCATCTACGATGAGGCTCATCCCCTGCAGGCGCTCGTCACCAATCTCGATTCGTCCCCCTACATCGGCCGGCTGGCGCTGTGCCGCGTCTTCCACGGGACCATCCGCAAGGGCGGCCAGGTCGCTTGGTGCCGTACCGACGGCAGCGTCGAGCGCGTCAAGGTCACCGAGTTGTTCGTGACCGAGTCACTGGACCGAGTGGAGGCCGACGCCGCGGGACCCGGCGAGATCATCGCCATCGCCGGTCTAGCCGAGGTCACCATCGGCGAGACCCTTTCCGATCCCGACGATCCGCGGCCCCTGCCGGTCAGTCACTTCGACGATCCGTCGCTGTCGATGCTGCTCGGCATCAACACCTCGCCCCTCTCGGGACAGGACGGGACCAAGATGACCGCGCGCCTGCTCAAGAACCGGCTCGATGCCGAGCTGATAGGCAACGTCTCGATCCGCGTTCTCGATACCGAGCGCCCAGATGCCTGGGAGGTCCAGGGACGGGGGGAGCTCCAACTCGCAGTGCTCGTGGAGATGATGCGGCGCGAGGGCTTCGAGTTGACCGTGGGCAAACCGCAGGTGGTGACGAAGGAGGTCGATGGCAAGCTCTGTGAGCCCGTAGAACGGCTCGCCATCGATGTTCCCGAGGACTACCTCGGAGTCGTCACGCAGATGCTCGCCCTTCGCAAGGGGCGACTCGAGCACATGGTCAATCACGGAACCGGTTGGGTTCGTATGGAGTACCTGGTCCCGGCACGCGGGCTCATCGGCTTCCGGACCGAATTCCTCACGGAGACGCGCGGCACCGGGCTCCTCCATCATGTCTTCGATCGCTACGAGCCCTGGCACGGCGAGCTCCGCACCCGGCCGACCGGGAGCCTGGTCGCCGACCGGCGCGGACAGACGACCAGCTATGCGCTGTTGAACCTGCAGGACCGGGGAGCCATGTTCGTGGGCCCGGGCGTCGAGGTCTACGAGGGCATGATCGTCGGTGAGAACGCTCGCAGCGAGGACATGGACGTCAACCCCACCAAGGAGAAGAAGCTCAGTAACGTGCGCTCCTCCACCGGCGAAGAGCTCGTTCGTCTGATCCCGCCCCGGGAGCTGTCTCTGGAGCAGGCGCTCGAGTTCGTCCGCGGGGACGAGTGCGCCGAGGTCACGCCCCGCCACGTCCGCATGCGCAAGGTCACGCTCGACGTGAACCAGCGCACCAAGGAGGCCCGGCGCCGAGGCGCCTGACGTCGCCGGACCACAGGGAGGCCCGATTTCGGGCCCGGGCGGCCCCAGCGGGACCCCCGACCCGCCGGAGAGGTTAGTGCTTTCTCGCAAAGTGGCCAAACACGCAGTACATGCGGTGCACGCATGGACCGCGTGTACCAGCGGTTTCGGCCATTTTGGAAAAGGACCTATGCGAGAGCGTGGCCGGGGCCCGCCGGCCGCCGGGGGAAAAGGCCCACCTCAAGGGGAAAGGGCCTACTTCAAGAGCAGCCAGGCGACCCAGCAAAGGATCATGGCCAGGCCGGCGGCGAACTCGACCGCCACCCCGATCCCGAACCCGACCAGCATGTCTCTGGTGGTCGTCCAGGCCGTCGCCCAGTCTCCGGTGCGCGCTCGCTCGGCGAGCAGCACGCCGCCCACGGCCCCCACCACGAGACCGACGACCGGGATGGCGAAGAAACCGATGATCCCGAGCACCACGCCGATCGCCACCGTCGTGGCGGGAGCGCCCCGGGCCGCAACTCGGCGGTGGGGGAGAACGAGGCCGGCGGCGATGCCCGCAACCGCAAGGACCGTGATCAGCACGATGGCGACGGTGCCCTCTCCCCCGAAACCATCAATCAATCCATAGACGAATGCGGCCGCCCAGATGATGGGCAGACCCGGCAGCAAGGGCAGCAGGCTTCCGATAAGCCCCACGGCCATCGCCAATCCGATGAGCACGATGATGCCGGCATCCACGTCCGCAACTTGCCCACCTGGGTGCGCGCCAATCCGTCCGTAACGTGCCCGGCCCCCACCTCGTTAGTCCACTAAGAAAAGCCGATAACGATCGCTCCCGGGGGTGTAAAAGCGTGCCGAGACACAAGCTGGCGTCGCTTCTGCTCGTCATCTTGCTCGCGCCGGCGTGCTCGGGAGGAACCACGAGCGAGACGGGGGAGCAGAGCACGCGCTCGAACTCCCACAAGGACTCCGGCGACAAGAGCGCGCAGGCAACCGGTTCGTCCAACTCTGCCGCGAAGCGCATCGACCCCAGGCGCGACGGGTTCGAGATCGGTCTCGGCGAGTGGGCCATCGCCGCGGAGGCGAAGGCCATCCGGCCCGGGCCGGTGACTTTCCTGATTCACAACCGGGGAACGATGCCGCACGGGTTCGAGATCGAGCTGGAGGGCGATAGCAGCGGGCATGGTTCCGGCGACCTCTTCAAGGCCGAATCCGAATTGCTTCAGCCTGGGGAGTCGACTCGCATGAGCGTGACCCTGTCGTCCGGCGTCCACAAGATCGAATGCCTCGTCGACGGCCATGACGACCTGGGAATGGAGGACCTTCTCGAGGTGCGCGCCGGCGCGCCCCTCGTCAAGGAGAAGGCGCCGCGCGATCCCGGCCGGGTATCGATCGTCGACTTCGCCTTCGCGCCCGAAACCACCGAGGTCGAAGCCGGCACCGAGGTCACGTGGCGCAACGACGACCCCTCCGAGCACACGGTCACCGCGGGCGGCGGTGCCTTCGCGTCGAACAACCTGGCGCAGGGCGAAACCTTCTCCTTCAGCTTCAACCAACCCGGCAACTACGCGTATCGCTGCGCGATCCATCCCGAGATGAAAGGAGCGGTGCAGGTCAAATGAGAAGAAATCGCTTGATCGGCAAGAGGATGCTGGCGGCCCTGGGAATTGTGGCGCTGGTGGTCACGGCTTGTGGCGGGGACGATGGGATGCGGCCTCGGGATGATGCCCGGATCGCTGAAGGCGCGCGACCTGCAGCGCGACCCCCGTTTGGCGCTCCACAGCGCCTCCGTCGACCCGGACGACAGCGATCCGAGTGGCTGGGCCGGCGATGCCAAGGTCGGCGGGCGCGCGGAGGAGCTCACCGACCCGGAGACCTTCGAGCGGTTCGACATGCCGGGCCGGGTCCCATCTCTTCAGAGTCGACGTGCAGGAAATCGTCGTGACGCGGGTCGGAGATCCGGCCGATCACCTCGTCATCGAGTTGTGGCGCGAGGGCGAGGGGCTGAGACGAATGACCCGCGCCTAGCCGGCGCGATTTCGGACATTTCTTCGGCATCCAAACTAGATTTCGATAAATTGAGTTGGTAAGCAGGGAAGAACTGGGTATTGACCGAACATCTGTCTACGCGACATTGAGTTTGGGGGGTTCGCATGAAGAGGCTTGCCTGGTCACTGGCTTCCTGTCTGGTTCTGTCCTGGTTGATTGCGGGCCCTTCCTTGGCCGCCGCCGACCTCGGCGGAGGGACTAACCCCCTCGGCGAGGTGGTCGAGGAGACAACCCAGCAGGTCGACGAGATCAAAGAGGAGATCACAGCCCCCGCTCCGGCTCCCGCAGAAGCCCCGGTCGAAGAAGCCACCCAAGAGGTGGGCGAGGTAGCGGATGAAGTGCAACAGGAGGTCGAAGAGGCCGCCAAGGCGACGGCCAAGGTCGTCGACGAGGTCGAGCAGGAAGTCGAAAAGGCCGCCGCGCCCGTGAAGGCCCCGGTCGAGGAGGCCGCCAAGGAGACAGCCAAGGTCGTCGACGAGGTCGAGCAGGAAGTCGACAGGGTCGTGGCCCCCGTTCGGGAACCCCTCGAAGCCCCGGTCGAAGCGGTCACCCAGGAGGTAGGCACGGTCGTCGACAAGGTCAAAGAGGAAGCCGACAAGGTTGTGGCCCCCCTTCCCGCACCCGTAAAGCAGCCCGTCGACAAGGCCACCAAAGAAGTGGTCAAGGTCGTCGACAAGGTCGACAACGTTGTGAGAAACGTGAACGAGGCCGCCCAGGGTTCGGGTGGAGGAAGCTGGTCGCCGAGTGCCGAAGCCGGGCCGTCGCCGGTCGGTGGCTCTGCAACAACGCCGCCCGCCGAGGTTTCCAACGCCGATACGACCAGAGGCAAGGCGAAGGTCGCCGGCGTCACGACGGGCTCGGCCAAGTCCGCCAGACGCTCCGGCCGAACGTCGACCTCGCGCGATACCGAGGAGGTTGCGGCGGCGGGGCAAATCATAGAACCGGCTCAGGTCAAGGCCGCTGAGGTCATCACCCCCGCGACCGAAGTTGACGAACCGGAGGGTTCGGGGCTCTCCCGCACCGGTGTTCAGATTCTGAGCTGGCTCGTCGTGGCGTGCTCCCTTCTCGGCACCGGGGCGGCGTTTGCATCCAGGGAAAGAAGCCGGGCGCAAGCCGCAGCCTCATGACTCTCACGCGCCAGCGCGTGATCCTCGCCGCGCTGATAGCGGGTGCGCTGGTTCTCGAGGTGGGCTTGCTGGTGTGGCTCTTCAGCGATCCCAACGGTTCGGACGACCCGCCGAAGAGCGGCCGAGACACCGGGTCCCAAATAACCGGAGCCGCCGGCTGCGGTGGTGCGGCTCCTGCTGATCGGCCCTCGGGCGGGCGAGTGGTTGCGACTCGACACTTCGCCATCGAGGTCCCGCAGGCGTGGGACGGTGCCGTCGAGGGAGAGGTCGTGACGCTCACCAAGAAGGACGGCAGGGCCACCCTGTCGGTGGGCCGGGCGCGTCCCGGCGACTTAGCGGGTGCGCTCGAGGACCTGCGCGCCACCCTGCGGCGCACCTACACACACCTGGAGGTCACCAACCTCGAACCGTTGCTTATCGACGGTTGTCCCGGTCGGTCGATCGTCGGTCGAGCCCGCAACCGTCGGGCCGCTCAGCTCAACTTTGAAGGCGTCGTCATCGAGGGACCCTTCGAGAATTTCGTCATCGCAGGATTCCTGGAGCGCGGGTCGGAGCCCGCTCTCGATGCACAGGTTGCCGGTCTGATTCGCTCGGTGCGCTTCTCTCCGTCCGGCGGAGAACCCGCTAGATCCTGAAGAACAGACCGGCGAACTTGCGCGCGGCATCGAGATCGCCGTAGGGCGTTCCCGAGCGGGCACGTCCGAAGGCCGTGAGCACGAGGCTTGCGGGATCGAAATCGATCAGGACCGGCAGGTCGTCCGCGGATCCGGGTTCGTAGGTCATGCCCTCGCTCGCGGTGACGACCCGATAAGTGCCGGCGTTGCGCCCCGAGACGCGCACTCCGACCTCGAGGGTCTCGCCTCCCAGTCGCGAGACCTCGGTCGTGGCCTGCCACAGAACGAACATGAAGGGAACCAGCAAGTCGGCGGCATCGGCACTCAGGAAATGAGACATGTCGAGCCCTTCGCGCAGGTCCCATCCATGAACTCCGTAGTCCATCAACTGACCGATGGGATAGAAGAAGGCCGGCACGGGGCCCATGTAAGCGTGCGTCACCATGAAGGTGCCCCAGTCCTGCTCGTTTACTTCCTCGAACATCTTCATGGCGCGTCCGAAGTCGTCCCGCAGGCGCGCCATCATCTCGCCCTGTGGGATATCGCCGAGCGCTTGGGCTCGCTTGTCGGCGGTGGCGGCCATCTCGGTAATCGGAGCCAGAGGCTCCGCGGTAGCGCCGCCGCGCGTGGTCTCGAAGCGCTCGAGGTAGCCCTCGGTGGTGTCGGCGATGTGAGCGACGATGTTCTTCACCCGCCAGTGACCGGCGGGGGTGGGTGACTCCCAGTTCTCGGGCTTGTCGGCGA
>JBOGWW010000195.1:0-5021 GCA_050693655.1 Actinomycetota bacterium
GTTCCCGAGAACGTTCCCGCACCGCGATCAACCTACTCTCATGCGGTGCGCATCGAATCGGGCACCCACATCGTCCTGGCGGGGCAGGTTCCAATCGACGAGCAGGGGGAGACGGTCGGCCCCGGAGACATCGAGACGCAAACCCGCCAGGTCCTGCAGAACATCGAAGGTGTGCTTCGCGGAGCGGGCGCCACGTTCGCCGACGTCGTGAAGTACACGGTGTACGTCGTCGGTCGCGACAACGCGGCCCGTTTCCGCAACGTACGCGCGGAACTCTGGCCGGAGATCCATCCCGAAGGTCGCTACCCGGCTTCCACGTTTATCGTCATAGAGCAACTCGCCTCCGAGGAGTTCCTCGTCGAGATCGAGGCAAGCGCGGTGGTCTGATGTGGTGCCCCGCCCAACAAACACCCTGGGGCAAACGTTATTGCACGGAGCACTAGCCGATGCGCTCCAGGATCTCGATGTTCCGCGCGCCGTCCTCACCGGTGGCGTAAACCGCGTCCTCTCCCGCGGCCGCCGCTTCGATCGCGTCGACCTCCGCGGCCCACAGTGAAGCGGGTCGATCGCCGGTGATATCTCGTTCCCCATCCTCTGTGATGAGCGTGACTGTTCCGGCCCCGGCCGGGTTCGTATCCAGCGCCACGAGTGCGCCCTTGGTGCCGTGCACCTCGACCCGCGTCGCCATCTTCCACACGTTCACCGTTGCCGTGAGCGTGGCCAGTACCCCGGACTCGAAGCGCAGGGCCGCGGCCGCAACGTCGTCGGTCTCGAAGCCGAGCTGGTGCCCGGTCAAGCCGTGAGCGTCCACGACCTCGCCCAGGAGCATGCGCAGCAGGTCGAGGTGGTGGGTTCCGATGTCGGCCAGCGCCCCCCAGCGGGCCTCGGCGCGGTGCTGCCGCCACTCCGGTGGGGGGCCATCCCGGTGAACCCCGTAGTAGGAGCGCGCTGCGGTTACATCACCGATGGAACCATCGGCGATGAGCTTCTTCATCGCCTGGTGGCCGGGTACGCAACGCCCCTGGTAGCCGGTGGCGAGCACGACCCCGGACTTCTTGGCTGCTTCGACCATCTCCCACCCCTCTGCCGCCGTGGTGGCAAATGGTTTCTCCAGCAGCACGTGCTTGCCGGCCTTGATCGCCGCCATGCCCTGCGGATGGTGCAGGAAGGTTGGAGAGACAACCCATACCGCGTCGAGCCCCGGCGTCGCCAGGAACTCATCCAGGTCGGTGACCGCGAACTCGACGTCGCGCTCCCGAGCGAACTCTCTGGTGCGGTCGGGGTCCCGCCCCAGAACCGCGAGGAGCTCGCCTCTCTTGGATGCCTCGACACCCGGTGCCGCGGACCGAGCGGCGTAGCCGCGCGTTCCTATGATTCCCCAGTTCACGACGATCTCCCTCCGCTTTGCGCGACGCTCAAACTCCTACTCCCAGGTAACGCCGCTTGACGTCTTCGCTGGTATCCAATTCCTCCGGGCCCCCGGCGAAGACGACCCGGCCGTTCTCCATCACGTAGAGGATGTCGGCGAGTCTCAGCGCCAGCGAGTAGTTCTGCTCGACGAGCAGCATAGACAGCGAAGACTGCTTCAGGTCCTGCAGTCTCTCGCCGAGCTGCTCCACGATGACGGGTGCCAGCCCCTCGGAGGGCTCGTCCATGATCAGCACCCCGGGATTCGTCATGAGGGCGCGGCCGATTGCCAGCATCTGTTGCTCGCCGCCGGACAGCTGCGCACCGTCGTTGGACTTTCGCTCGGCGAGCCGGGGAAACATCTCCCATACTCGCTCGAGATCCCAGGCTTCGCCTTGGCTTGATTCTGCGGGAGAACGTTCAGCGATGGACAGGTTCTCAACGACGTTGAGTGAACCGAAGATGTGTCGGCCCTGCGGAACGTAGCCGAGTCCGAGTCGCGCGATCTTGAAGGGGGCATTGCCCGTGATCTTGGTGCCGTTGTAGGCGATGGTTCCGCTTCGAATGACGGGTGGATCGAGACCCATGATCGAACGGCAGAGGCTTGTCTTGCCCATGCCGTTGCGTCCCAACAGCGCTACGAGCTTGCCGTCGGGAACCTCGAGCGTCACTCCGTTGAGCACCTCGGAGAGACCGTAGCCGGAATGGAGATCGCTGATCGTGAGCATCAGTTGCCGCGCCCCAGGTAGATGTCCTGCACTCGCTCGTTGTTCTTGATCTCCTCCGGATTGCCCTCCGCGACCTGACTGCCGTTGTGCAGACAGGTCACGTAGTCGGCGAGTCCGAGAGCGAGCTCCATATCGTGTTCGATGAGAAGCACCGTCATGTCGTCGGGGAGGTCTCGCACCAGGTCTCGCATCATGCCGCGCTCGACCGCGGAGAGTCCCGCTGCGGGCTCGTCCAGAAGCAGAAGCGCCGGCTCCTGCGCGAGGGCGATGCCTAGCTCCAGCTGACGCTGCTCACCGTGCCCCAACTCGGCCGCCGGAGTCTTGGCCACGAGCTGAAGACCCACCCGCTCGACGGCGTGTTTGGACTCTTCGACGAGCGCCTTGTTGCTCATCGCGGCTTTGAACATCCGGTACTTACCGGGCCGCAGGGCCTGCGTCGCCAGCACGACGTTCTCCAGCACGGTCAGTGAGGGGAACACGCGCGTGATCTGATAGGTGCGCGAGAGACCGAGCTTCGCGACCCGGTACGCCGGCATCTTAGTGATGTCGCGTCCGAGGAACTCCACGCGGCCCTTCGTGGTCGGCTCCTCTCGACTGATCATCTTGAAGAGCGTTGTCTTCCCCGCGCCATTGGGTCCGATCACGGCCCGACGTTCGCCGGAGGCAACCTCGAACGAAACGTCGCTGACCGCCTGGAGACCGCCGTAGTGGCGACAGACTCCGGTAAGCCGTAGCACGGCCTGCTTGGCCGATGGCTTGGGGGGAGCCTCGTTCGACGAGGTCATTGGTCGAGCGGGCAGTCGGAGACGAACACATCACACGACTCGGGCCAGTCATCCCCGAGGTACTCGCGTGTATAGACGGGTTGATCGAGGAACGCTTCCGGATCGTAGTTCCAGAACTGGCTGATCTCCGGGTATTCCTCGACGGCCTCGTTGTAGAGCCGCCCCTCGTCGTCCTTGGCGACCTCGCGGAGATACATGGTGGCGATAGTTCCCCCGTACTCATCGAGCTGCATCGGCCCGAAGGGGGAGTTGTCAAGCTGGATGCCCTTGAGCGTCTCGAGGAACGCGGGGATGTCGCTCATGTCGCCATCCTCGGCCTCGAGTGTCTCGGCGAACCACTGAGCCGCCGTGTACGTCGACGCCGAGTAGTAGCTGGGGAGCTGGTCGTAAGCCTTGACGTACTCGTCAACGAACTCCTGCGTGACAGGATCGTCGCGGCCCTCTGCGTAGTGACCAAACGATTGGAGACCTACGGCCTCGTCGCCCATGGCCCTGAGAAGCGACTGCTCGAGGGTCGTCTCTCCGGCGATGAGCGGGAGCCTGTCCTTGAGACCGAAGTCCTGCCACTGTTTGACGAAACGGCCCGAGTCCGCTCCCACGGTGAGCACGAAGGCTGCGTCGGCCGAAGCTGGATCGATGTCCGACAGATAGGAGCTGTAGTCAGGTGTGCCGAGCGGAGCCCACAACTGTTGCACTATCTCTCCGCCGCGGTCGGTGAAGGTGTTGGTGAACCCACCGCAGTTCTCGTGACCGAAGGCGTAGTCCTGACACAGCGTGATGATCCTCCTGTAGCCCTGTTCATAGGCCCAGTCGCCGGCGACGTGCGTTGGTGAAGAGCTCTGCCAGCCGCCCGCGCGTACGTAGTTGTCGACTATGGCGCGCTGACTGAGATCGTCGGCGGATCCGGCGGGGTTTAGCCCGATCACGTCGTCGAGTGGATCCAGGTACTCGGCGAGGGCGAGGGCGGTGTTCGCGAGCAGCGTTCCTACGATTACGGCCGTTCCGTCCTGCTCGACGAGCTTGCGCGCCTTCGTCAGCGTCGTGGTCGGGTCACCCGCGTTGTCCTCGTGAATGGTCTCGATCGTGCGCCCCGCGACCTCGTCGCCGTTGAGCTCCCAGTACAGGTTCCAGCCGTTCAGCATGTCGGTTCCCGCTGCCGCTACCACTCCGGTCGTCGGCACGATGACACCCACCTTGATGGGCCCCTCGTCGCCGGCACCTCCCCCCTCGGATTCACCGGGGGCCGAGCACGCCGCCAGGATCAGCACGAGCACGAGAGCCGCGGCGATGTGCACCTTCTTCAACCAGGATGCGCATGCGTTCATAGTTGCCTTCTCCCCTCGCTCACGGACCTAGTAAGGCCCTTGTTTCATGCCTGAGTGCTTCCTTCTTCAACTGGTTCGGACGGCCGCTCGGAGGTTGCCGAGTCCTTGTGGATCGCGGACTTCGAGTCCTTGCGGTCCCGGTCGGACAGCAGGTCCCCTCCGCCGAGCTCGATGAGCTCGGCCTCCTCCGCGGCTCCGTAACGACGTAGCAGGCGCGCCCACGCGAGCCGCTGCCACGCGCCGACGACTCCGTCGGGTGTGAACAGGATGGTGAGCACGAAGATGAGTCCCAGAAGAGTGGGCCAGCGCTCGATGTAGCCGCTGATGTAGTTGGTGACGAACACGAAGACGCCGGAGCCAACGAAAGCACCGGTAATCGTGCCGACCCCTCCAAGGATCGACATCAGAAGACCTTCGGCCGACGCCTTCACGTAGACAGACGGAGGACTGAAGAAGTTGTTGTACATGGCGAGCAGTAGCCCCGCGACCCCGGCGAAGGTTCCCGAGATTGTGAAGGCGAGCAGCTTGATGCGCTTGACGTCGTAGCCCAGCGGCGCCATCCGCGGTTCGGCCTCCCGTATTCCCTTCAGCGAGAGTCCGAACGGCGAACGGACGATGCGGGCGATCAGGAACACACAGAGCGCGACCACGGCGAGTGAGAAGTAGTAGTAACTCCAGTACTCCACGGCGAAGGACGGCCGGTCAATGCCGCGGAGACCGTTGTCTCCGCCCGTCAGGGTGGTCAACCGCTGTGCGACGCCCCAGACCACCATTCC
>JBOGWW010000196.1:0-5381 GCA_050693655.1 Actinomycetota bacterium
AGGTCGAGGTCATCGACCTGCGCAGCATCTATCCGCTCGACACCCAGACCGTGCTCGAATCGGTGGGCAAGACCGGCAAGGCCATGATCGTCTACGAGGACAACAAGTTCCTCGGGGTGGGGGCCGAGGTCGCCGCCCAGATCGCCGAACAGGCCCTGTTCGACCTCGACGGCCCCGTCGTGCGCCTCGCCGGCCCTCACGTGCCGGCGATGCCCTTCGCCCCGACCCTCGAGGGCTGGTTCATGCCGAACCCCGACAAGATCGAACAAGAAATGCGCAAACTAGCCGGCTTCTAGTTTCTGAGCGCGGGAGGTCCCGCCAGCCGGGCACTACGGCACAAAGAAACGGAGCGCGTGGCTATGAGCGCGCGGGCAATACACTGACCTGGATGGCTCAAACCCCTCTCATTCCCACCATCAAGACCCGCAAGGACGTCGAGCGCGACCTGCGGCGCGGCGTCCCCATGCGGAGAGCACCGGGGGAAGACGCGCCCCGTCCACAGCGCCGACCCGAATGGCTCAAGGTCAAGGTCCAGCAGGGCGAGAACTTCACGGAACTGCGCAGCATCATGCGCGAGCGTGGCCTGGCGACGGTCTGCGAGCAGGCCAACTGCCCCAACATCTACGAGTGCTGGGAGGCGCGCGAGGCGACCTTCCTTCTCTGCGGCGACCTCTGCACGCGTCGCTGCGGCTTCTGCGACGTCATGACCGCGAAGCCCCAGGCGCTCGACCCCGAGGAGCCAACCAAGGTGGCAGAGGCGGTTCGCCTGATGGGCCTGAAGTTCGCCGTGGTCACCGGTGTGGCCCGCGACGACCAGGACGATGCGGCCAGCGCGCACTGGGCGGCCACGATCGCGGCCCTCCGTGAGGCGGTGCCGGGCTGTGGAGTCGAGGTGCTGATTCCGGACTTCAAGGGCCGGCGGGAGGCTCCACGCGATTCGCTCAAGCGGGTGATCGAGGCCGGGCCCGATGTGCTCGCTCACAACCTCGAGACCGTGCCGCGTTTGCATCCGACGATCAGGCCGGGCTTCGGTTACCGAGCCAGTCTCGACCTGCTTGCCTGGGCCAAGGAGCTGAATCCCAACCAGGTCACGAAGTCGAACCTCATCGTGGGCATGGGCGAGAAGGAGGACGAGCTTCGCCAGGCGATGCGCGATCTCAACGACGTCGGTTGCGACATCCTCACCATGGGCCAGTACCTGCAGCCGAGCGTGTCCTGGCACCTGGCCGTCGACCGCTGGGTGCACCCCGACGAGTTCGCCCGCTTCAAGGGGTACGGCGAAGGCGAGCTGAACTTTGCATGGGTCGAGTCCGGCCCCCTCGTGCGCTCGAGTTACAAGGCGGGCAGGCAGTTCCGAGCCGCCGCGGACAGAATCGCCGCAAACACTCGCTAACCTACCCAATGTGAATCCAAGGGACTGGCCCCGGGCGGTCGTCGTCGCCGCCGTCACCCTGCTCTTCGTCCTACCTCTTTTCTTCATGGTCGCCGGGGCCCTCAGGCGTCCGGGGCTCCCGCCGCCCGACGGTTTCGAGTGGGTTCCTCCGCAGCGCACCTGGTCGAACTTCGAATTCGCGAACAACGTCGTCCCGCTCGGCAGCTTCGCTCTCAACTCGGTGCTGGTCGTCGCGGTGGCCGTTCCCCTGACCGTCCTCATCGCGTCGTGGGCGGGCTTCGCCATGGCCCGAGCCGAACCGGCGCTGCGCGGGCGCCTGGTTGCGGTCTCCGTGCTCGCACTGATGGTGCCGCTCAGCGCCCTGTGGGTGGCGCGCGCCGCGCTCTACCAAGCCGTGGAGGTGATCGACACGCCGCTCGCACTGATCGCCCCTGCGCTCATGGCCACCACGCCGTTCTACGTCCTGATCTTCGCACTGGCCTATGGGCGCGTGCCGCGTCACGTCTACGAGGCCGCCGAGCTCGACGGGTTGTCGCCGCTTCAGATCTGGGGGCGCGTCGCCTTTCCCATGGCGAAGCCGGCCGCGTTCGCGGTTGCGGTTCTCGCCTTCGCCTGGCACTGGTCGAACTTCACCGACGCGCTGCTGTACATGTCGACGGAGGAGCGCTCCACCCTGCCGCTCGGGCTGCGCGATCTCTACAGTCTCGAGCCCACTAACCATCCCATCCTTCTCGCGGGGGCCGTGCTGGTGACGTTGCCCGCGATCCTCGCCTTTCTGAGCGCGCAGCGCACCTTCTTCACCAAGACCTTGGAGCTCTGATGCGGAGGCTTGCCGCGATGATGCTGTCGGCAGCCCTGCCACTTGCCGGCTGCTCCATCTCGAGCGGTGCCGAGAGCGAGGACGTCATCCAGGTGCAGGTGTCGGGAGAGGCCGAGGAGATCGCGGTCTACGAGTCGCTGGTGAATGCATTCGAGGAGGAGAACCCCGGCATCGATGTCCAACTCGTGCCGGTGACCGACAAGGACGACCATCTCGCCAAGCTGACCACGTCGTTCGCGAACGGCACCCCGCCGGACGTCTGGCTCATCAATTTTCGGGAGTATTCCCAGTACGTTGCGCGCGGCGCGATCGACCCGGTCGGGCCCTATCTCGAACGCAACGGAGTGGATGCCGGGAACTACTACGAACAGCCGATGGAGGCGTTCACCTACGAGGGCGAGCTGCAGTGCATGCCTCAGAACATCTCCTCGCTGGTCGTCTACTACAACACCGACCTGCTCGATGAGGCCGGACTCGAACGGCCTCCTGCGGACTGGGACTGGGAGGAGTTTCGACGCTACGCCGCCGCGCTGACCAACGACGACGAACGCGGCCTCGGAATCGAGCCGAACATAATCAGGCTGGCACCATTCGTCTGGTCGAACGGGGGCGAGTTGACCGACGACCCGGACGCGCCGCAGCGCTTCACACTCGAGGAGCCGGCCTCGCGCGAGGCCCTCGATTACATCGTTTCGCTCGTTCGCGAGGACGGCGTGGCCCCCACCGAGAAGGAGATCGCGGCACAGGACCTCGAGACGCGTTTCGTATCGGGCAGGCTCGGGATGCTCCTGTCCTCGCGGCGCGAGGTCCCCGCGCTGCGGGAGGTATCCGGCCTGAGGTTCGATGTCGCCGCACTGCCGACATCCGAGGAACGCGCCGGCATCCTCCACTCGGACGCCTACTGCATGGCGGCGGGCTCTCCGGCCCCCGAGGACGCGTTCGAGTTCATTCGCTTTGCCACCGGCAAGCGCGGTCAGACCATCACCGCTCTCGGGGGCCGGACGGTGCCCTCGATGATCGAGGTGGCCGAGTCGGGCGCGTTTCTCGACCCGGCGCGGGCGCCCCGTCATTCGGAGGTGTTCCTCGACGGCATCGACTCCATCAGGCGAACCCCGGTCATCCCAAGCTGGCCCGAGATCGAGGACGAGGCGGAGGAGATACTGACGCGCGTCTTCTACGAGAACGGGTACAGCATCGACGACGGCCTGCGCGCACTGGAGGAGGCCACGACGAGCCTCTTCGAGGAGGGCTCGGAGGGTTGAGCGTAGCGGTTCAAGGACTGCGCAAGACCTTCCCGGAATCGCGCCGCAACCGGGCCCCGGTGATCGCGCTGCAGGATGTCGATCTCGAGGCGCAGCCGGGTGAGCTGCTGGTCATCGTCGGGCCCTCGGGCTCCGGGAAGTCGACCCTGCTTCGATGCATAGCGGGCCTGGAGAGACCGGACTCGGGGCGCGTGTCCATCGCTTCGGCCGACGTCACCGGCGTGCGGCCGGGAGACCGGGACGTGGCGATGGTGTTTCAGGAGTACGCCCTCTATCCGCACGTCTCCGTGAGTGGGAACATCTCGTTCGCCTTGAGAGCCCGCAAGATGGCGCCCGGTGAAATCGCTCGCCGCGTCGCGGCCACGGCCGACCTGCTGGGGCTGGGGGAGCTGCTGCGCCGCAAGCCACCCGAGCTATCGGGAGGAGAACGGCAGCGCGTCGCCCTGGCGCGCGCCATCGTGCGAGACCCGCAGGCGTTCCTCCTGGACGAGCCGCTGTCGAACCTCGATGCCGAACTGAGGGCACGCACCCGTGCCGATATCCGGTCGCTTCAGCGAGACCTCGGCAAGACCATGATCTACGTCACCCACGATCAGGTGGAGGCGATGACGATGGGCGAGCGGGTGGCGGTTCTGCGCGCGGGCCGTGTGGAGCAAGTCGGCTCTCCCGTCGAGGTCTACGACCTGCCCGTCAACACCTTCGTCGGAAGCTTCTTTGGGAATCCCCCCATGAACATGTTTCCGGCCGAGGTCAGTCCGGACCACGAGCGCGCCGCCACGCTCGGCGTGAGACCCGAGGACGTCGGCCTCGTAGGACACGACTTCGCGAAGCTGATCGGCGTGGTGACGCTCGTGGAGACGATCGGAAGCGAGGCCATCGTTCACGTCGGCGTGGACCATGGCAGGTTTTTGATCAAGCTTCCCCGGGCGGAAGCGCCGTCGATCACCGACGAGGTGGGCCTCAACTTCAACCACGAGTCGGTCCACGCCTTCGATGCAGAGGGGAGGCGGATGTGAGCCCCCACCCGCGCCTCCCGTCTACCTCTCTGGCCGCTCCCTACCTGATCGGACTGGTTCTGCTGATTGCCTTGCCCGTGATCGGAACGCTGTACCTCGCGTTCACCGACTACTTCGGGATCGTTGCACCCGAGTTCACCGGTTGGGACAACTTCACGCGCATGCTCGGCTCGAATCGCTTCTGGCTCGCGCTCGGAAACTCGTTCATCTACGTCCTGATAGCGGTACCGCTGCGAGTCGTCGCCGCAGTGGGCCTAGCACTCTTGCTGCATCGTCACTCTCGCGGTTCCAGCGCGGCGCGCACCGCCGTGTTCCTACCGACGGTCGTTCCGGACGTCGCCTATGCGCTGCTGTGGCTGTACATCTTCAATCCGTTGTTCGGTCCCCTGACGCTCGGGCTCGAGGCGCTGGGGATCTCCTCTCCCGAGTGGCTGGTGGATCCCTCGACCGCACGCTTCTCGGTGGCGCTGATGAGCGCGTTCCAGATCGGTGAGGGATTCGTCATCGCCCTCGCGGTCAGGCGAAGCATCCCCAATCACCTCTACGAGTCGGCGGCGGTGGATGGAGCGTCCCCCTGGTTCGCGCTTACGAGGGTGACCCTTCCGTTGATGTTTCCGGTGCTGGCTTTGCTCGCCCTGCGCGACGTGATCGTCAGCTTCCAGGCCAACTTCGTCCCCGCTTTGATCGTGACCGAGGGGGGCCCGCGCCTCGCGACCTTCTTCTTACCGCTCTATGTATACCGGGAGGGCTTCCGCTACGGCCGGCTCGGCTACGCGGCCGCGGTGACCGTGACGATGTTCCTGATCACCGCGGTGGTCGTGTTCGTCCAGTATCGCCTGGCCCGGCGCTGGAGACTCGTGTAGGGGGTCACTCGAGCAGGGCCTCTTCGG
>JBOGWW010000197.1:0-1775 GCA_050693655.1 Actinomycetota bacterium
GCATTCGCCGGAGTTGGTGCTGTTCGCGGCCAACTACGACTCGCGCGACATCGCCGGGAGACTGAGCGCGAAGACCGGCTCGACCCTGATGAGCAACGTGGGCGCCATCCACGATTTGGACACCGCCCAACACGCGATGTTCGGGGGCACGACGCTCGTCGACGTCAAGCTCGAGGGCTCACCCAAGCTGGTGCTGGTGAGACCGAAGTCCTTCGAGGCGGCTCCCAGCGGGGGCCGGGCGGAGGTCGTTTTGGTCGAGGCGGCGATCTCGGACGACCTCAAGAAGGCCAAGCGCATCGAGCGCCACGAGGAGGAGACCACGGGGCCCAAGCTCGAGGAGGCGGCCGTCGTGGTGTCCGGGGGCCGCGGCCTCCAGGAGCCGGGCAACTTCGAGCTCCTCGACCAGCTGGCCTCGAGCATCGGCGGAACTGCCGTCGGCGCCACGCGCGCGGTGGTGGATTCCGGATGGGTGCCGTATGCCATGCAGATCGGCCAGACCGGTACCACGGTCAAGCCCAACGTGTACCTCGCTTTTGGAATCTCGGGGGCCACTCAGCACATCGTCGGCATGAAGGGTGCGAAGAAAATCGTTGCGATCAATAAAGACGAGGAAGCACCGATCTTTCAGCTCGCAGACCTGGGTATCGTGGGAGATGCACTGAAAATCCTGCCTCAGCTCATCGAAGAGGTGAAGTCCCGCAAGGGATAGGAGAGAACGAGTTCGTTGGGAATCGGCGACAAGTGGCGCAGCCTCTTCAGTAGAAAGAAGAGCCCCGATCTCCGTCAGCTGCATGACTGGGTTGCGGAGCACCAGGGGGTGGAGGGGTACATCGAGCCCCGAACGAATACCAACCCCACGTCGCTGCTGCTTGTCGATCGCGCGGGCGACCACGCTCGCGCACCGCTGCGAGATCCCGACCAGGGTCGCAGGTTCTGCGAGCGCCACGGCATCCCCGTCTACGACGCCCAGGTAATCGGCTATCCGAAGCGGATGCGGGACTTCGAACGCCGCTCGGGAAGGGGCCCGGCGCCCGATCTCGACAGGGAGATCGCCGACCTCGAGCGTCGCCTCCGCGAGATTCCTCCCGGGGACCGGGACAACTAGGACCGGCCGGTTCGAATTCGCGGCGGGTCGCCCGTTTCGGCACCCTGTTACCTGCGTTGTATCGTTGCTGCGCCTCTCGCAGCGTGGTTAGTGTGCCCGCTTTGCATCCCGGGACGACGCGCGGGATCGGTCTCCCTGAAGTCGATGAAAGGAACTTGAACGAATGCGAGTGCTGATCTGCGGAGTGGATGGCTACCTGGGTTGGTCGCTGGCTCAACATCTCGCCGCCCGGGGCCACGAGATCGCCGGCGTAGACGACTACTCGCGGCGCGGCTGGGTCGAGGAGATGGGCTCGAACACCGCGATCCCAATTGCACCGATGAAGTCTCGACTCGAGGTCTTCAAGGAGACTTTCGGGAGCGAACTCCGCTTCTGGGAGGGCGACCTCAAGGAGTACTCGCTCGTCGAGGAAGTCTTCAGGGAGTTCAGTCCCGAGTCGGTGGTGCATCTCGGCGAGTGCCCCTCGGCTCCATATTCGATGATCGACGTCCACCACGCAGTTGACGTTCATCACAACAACGTGGGTTCGACTTTCAACTTGCTCTTCGCGATACGAGATCTGGCTCCCGAAACCCACCTTCTCAAGCTGGGAACGATGGGGGAGTACGGGACGCCAAACGTGGTGATCCCCGAGGGCTTCTTCGACATCGAGTACCGCGGCCGCAAAGAT
>JBOGWW010000198.1:0-3499 GCA_050693655.1 Actinomycetota bacterium
GTGGATGACGATCAAGATTGGAGGGGAAGCCGGACACTTCGATGTCCTGGATCGGCACGTCGTGGAGCATATCCCCCGCGCCCTTGCCCCCCAGGAGTCGCAGGCGAAGCCACAATGGAGACCGTCGATGGCGCTGCAGCGCTGTGAGGCCCAGAGGGTGGAGGTGAGCATGTCTGGCGAAATCGGTTCACACTCGAAGGACGCCTCGATGGTGGTGTCCCAGAAGACCCGGAGGGTGAACCTGCTCTTCGGGTTTCTAATGGTGATGTTTGCGGTCGCCCTCGTCCGAGGCCACCTGGGCGCTACGACCGACTCGGGTCGCATCGTTGTGGATGCGCTTTTCGGCGCGCTGCTGATCGGTACGATCGGAGCGTGGCTGCGGCTGGGGCGCCATCCCGCCCAGCTCGAGATCTCGCCCGAGTCCATCACGCTTTCGCATCGAGACGGAAAGCGCTCACAGCAGCTGCTTCGTACCGGGGGCGACCTTTACGTGGGGTGGGCCGGGGGTAGATATCCGCAACCTTACCTTCGCAACTCGGGTGGCAAGCAGGGGCTGGCCCTCTGGGTATTCGACCGAAAAGAGGTCGCGCGCGCCTGCACGGCAAAACGGATGGCGCTTCAGCAATCAAAGCGGTTAGCGGGATCGCGGACCCTCTTGACGGCTCCGCTTACAAGCTTCGCGCCACTAGTCGAAGAACAGCAGTGCGTCTCCGATCGGGCGCTCGCCCGTCGCATCCGAAGGACGGTTGACGAGTTCACCATCGATCACGAAGGTGGTCGAGCCTCCGCCGTCGAGATTGACTGCCTCAACGGTTCCCAGCGCTCGCATCACGCCGGCCTCCTCTGCGAAGCTCGCACCCGCGCTGTAATCGATCCGACGTCCGTCGATCGCGACCAGGACCAGCGTGCCGTCGCCGGTGATACCCGCGATCGTGCGGGGATGACGGAAGAGCCCGAAGCGGTAATAGAACGCGGGATCGTCGGGCCACACGAAGCCCTCGGCGAAGGCGGTGATGCGGTCACGCGCACCCTGGACCAATCGAGGCCCCCCGTTCACGACCCCGAGTCGCCCCGCGATCGGCACCCGGCGGCGACCCGCGGTCGTCACGGCGCGCACTCGCACCCTGTCTCCGACATCGGCCTGATCGAGCAACTCGTCCGCGACCTCGCCGGTGGCAGACAGCACCGAGCCGCGGGCGGGGATGGCGCCTCCACGTTCGTCCCTCACCTCGATGACGCGGCCGGCTCGATCCAGCGCGGCCTCGACCCCCTCGCCCGGCTCGGTCACGGATCCGAACGCAGGCGTGAAGTAGATGAGCTCAGAATCGTCCGTGCAGGTGAAATCGTGACGGGGGCGCTCGGTCGGCACATCTCCCCCCACTCCACCACACGAGCGGATCTTGCCGGGGGCGCGGTTGTAGCCGTCGACGAGCAGCCTGCTGCGATCGACCGTTGCGGTGATCGCGGTCGTGAGCGCGGCGATGTTCGCTTCTGCGTGGGGACGCACGAGCAGGCTGGTGCGGCCGTTGACGGCCTCGCTCACCAGGTCGCCGTCGATCGCGGACATGCCGGCGAGGTCGCCCGGAGTGCCGTCCTGTTCTCCGATGACGAAGTAGCCGGCGTTGATGCCCAGGCGCGCACCTGTGCGCCGCATCATGTCGGTGAGCTTCTCTCGTCCGGGCACGATCTCGGTTGCCAGCTCGGGAACGATCGTTCCCTCGAAGGCGTCAAGATCGATCTCGAGCACGTGGACCACGAACGGACCGGTCGTCGGCTCACCCGCGTGCGCGGAGAACACCGAGCGCGCGGCCGCGTACCCCTGTGCACTCAGCTCTGCCACCCGCGCGTCGGCTTCGGTCTGCGTCTCGAACTCGCCGCTCCTCACGACGAAACCCGACGGGCCCGGGCGCGGATCGTCCGGCGCCGCCTCGAGTGTCACGATGCTCGCGTCGTAACCGGAGCTCTCGAGATCATCTTCGATCGCCTCTGCTTCCGAGCGGGTTGCGACCACGTCGACGTCCACCGTCCAGAAGTCGAGATCAGACGAGTAGCCGCGGTCGATCCTGGTGTAGGTGACGCCCGGGATGATCTCATCGGTCGTGCGGGTCTCCGGGAGGCCCGGCAAACCAAGTGGCAGCTCTTCGGCTGCTCCCGCAGCCGGCAGTTGCGTGATCAGCAGCAGCGCGCAGAGCGCGCCGACGACCCTCTTTATCGCATTCTCCCCAACAGCCCGACGCCAGAGCTCTCTCTATACCACCTTGACGGTATTGGTCTAGACCATCGTTCCGGGGGGAGTCCAAAGGAGCTCGAACCCATCACGATGCCGCCAGGCCTCCCCGAATACCGTTGCGTTCACCCGTCTGCCGAGCTCGAAGGCAGCGCCGATGGATAGGATCATGGATCCATCACCACTTGCCCTGCCCGCTTCCGTCAGAAAGTTCACGTGCCTGCAAAAGGCGTCAACTACGTCTCTTGTTCCGATCGAGCAGGTCACCATCGATACCCACACAGGATCGGGGCTCGTTCTCCTGATCCCCTTGGCACCGATGCTTACCTGAATCTCATCGCCCGTCTGTGGACAACGCGATTCAATCAGGGCGTCGGCTCCCAGAAGCTCCGGCAAGAAGAGACCGTCCCAGGCGCACCAGGTGTAGAGAACGGTGTCTTCAACTGTGAAGCGATGGGCTGTCGGAGCCAGTGACAACCCGCCGAACGCAATGATCTCGTCGCCGCGTCGAATGGTTGATGGAAAACAAGAAAGAAGTCGTTGGAGCCCTTCCTTGGAAGCGGAGAAGCTCCCAGCGCGCGTGACATCAACGGGCCGTCCCCGAGCGAGGGTTCGAAAGATCCGCAAGGCGAGGTGCTGATCCCCGGCCGTCAGTGAAGGAGCGTCTTGGAGCAAGCATTCGCTCAGTCCGTCCAGTTCAGATAGGTCGGGGGCCTCATTCACGGGAATGCACCCGTTCAAGCGCCTGCACTATATTCGCGAGGGTCGGGGCACCCTCTCGACCCGCGGCGGACCCATAGGTGCGACACGCTAGGCCGATCGTCCCCGCTTGGCGCTCGAAGGGGTCACGACCATCGAGTTGAATCGTCGGCGAGCCTCGAAATCCGATCTCTTCAGCTTCTCGATGCGTCGTGATGCGGTGCTTTTCGATCAGGTCGGGCGACTCACCGATTTCGGCCAACGCCCTCTTTAGGCGGTGTTCCGCAAGGCGCCAGTGCGGGCAGCCATCGAAATAGAGGAGAGTGATGCGCGGTATCCGGGAACTCAAGCGGCCTCCTGTGTTGAGTGATTTTGTAGAAGGCTAGAGCTTCCAGCACACTGGAAGGTCAAGTTGTATCCTGAGCCCATGCTGATTGGAGAACTCGCCGCGCGCACCCGTGTGCCCCCTAAGACGATCCGCTACTACGAAGAGGTCGACCTCATGACGCCCCCTGCGCGGACTCCGAGCGGCTACCGGGACTACGACGAACCAGCCGTGGAGCGACTCAAGTT
>JBOGWW010000199.1:0-4635 GCA_050693655.1 Actinomycetota bacterium
GTACCGCTCCGTCTCATCCCTGCCCAGGCGGCCTGTTTGGCACCGCCCACCTAGCCGCGTCACCGGTCCGTCACATCCTTTGTCACCAGCTTGTACTCACCAATAACGGAAACGTCGCTGGGAAATCACATTCACTCCACCAACACGTCCCCCCTCCAGTCCCGATAACCGTCCGGGGCTGAGCCGGGCGTTGCAGTCCGGTTGCCCAACAACTTCTCGAGCGTCGGGAGCATCGCCGGAGCGAATGGCTGGAGATGACGATCCTGGACGACGAAGGCATCGACACGTGACAGAACGAGCCCGGCGGGCTCTCCTGGTGCTCACCCCTTCGGCTGGCTGTGAAGTCACCTTCTCATAAGGTGATGCAGGCCCATTAGGGTGTCCGGGGTCAAGTAGTCATGTTGGGCCGCGTACGCCGACCCGAAAGCTGGGGGAGCGCTGTGCTAGGTTGATGGGCGCTTCCCGATTTGTAAAAGTGCAGGTCAGAGCCCATATTTCTCGCCCCGTTAGCTCAGTCGGCAGAGCGTCTCCATGGTAAGGAGAAGGTCCACAGTTCGATTCTGTGACGGGGCTCCGGAAGAGTCGGAGCGTGCACGACGTTAGGCTCTAAATGACCCGGGGCGGCGTAGCTCAGGGGCAGAGCAAGCGGCTCATAATCGCTGAGTCGGTGGTTCGAGTCCACCCGCCGCTACTACCCAGGGGTTCCCTCGGGAACCCCCGACGATCTCCGTCCCGACGCGCCTCCCGGCCGCGGGGACCTTGGGCGCTCGATCCTCCTAATCCGGCTCAACCTCCGGCCCGCTTCGGCCGATGAACCGGGTGGAGGTGCAAGAGCCATTACGTTCGCCTACTGCCATATCTGCAAGGCCGAGGTCGCCGACTTCGGAGGAGCCTGCAAGCTGGGTCACGCCTTCGCGCCCGGCTCGGCCGCGCCGGGTCCTCCGCCCCCTCCCCCCAAGCGCGTCCAAGCACCCCCTCCGCCCCCTCCTCCTGCCGTCCGGCAACCGCCGAGCACGGTTTGGACGGTGCTCGAGCAGGGGGGCTTCGAGAGCAACGATCCCATCGCCGCCTTCGCTCCGGCCCCCCGAATGAACTGGGGTCCCGAGAACGAGACCCCGATCGTCCGCTCGGTGCGGTCCCTCGTCGACCGCTCCAAGAGCCGGCGCTCGCATAAGCTCGAGACCCAGCCCACCTCCTAGCGGCTATAATCTCGCGGTTCGCAGCAAACCCCACTTTATGAGGTGAACCATCGTGGCTTCTGATCGCCGCGTCCACGTGACGCTCGAGTGCACTTCGTGTAAGCGGCGCAACTACATCACCGAGAAGAACCGTCACAACAGTCGTGACCGAGTCGAGCTCAAGAAGTATTGCCGCTGGTGTCGTTCTCACACGGCCCACAGGGAGACCCGCTGAGGGGAATCATCCGCTTTGACATAGATGAGGCCCTCGCGGGGGCCTTTTTCTGTGGGCAGATCTGGATGCTTTTTGAGCGCACCCATTAGAGTCGGAAGACAACTGGCCTGGGATTCGGGGCGCAGCGCCTCGGTCCACATGAAGCGGGAGGTTCATGCGCAGAACCCTTCTGGCGTTTCTCATCACTGGTCTCTTCCTGGGCGCCTGCGCGGAGGAGACTTCCGACCCCACGGCCGCCGAAAGCGGAGGACCGGAGGACACCGCGTCCACCGAGGAATCCTGCGACATGGAGAACCCTCCGCTCTTCGAAGAAGGCGTTCTCACCGTCGCGACCGACCGGCCGGCCTTCCCACCCTGGTTCGAGGGATCGCCCAAGAACTACTCCGGTTACGAGGGCGAGGTGGCCAACGAGATCGCCGAGCGGATGGAACTCGACATCACCTGGGTCGTCGAGCCGTTCAACAAGTCCTACGCGCCCGGCGCGAAGAGCTACGACTTCGACATCAACCAGATATCGATCACACCGGAGCGACAGGAGGCGGTGGACTTCTCCGACGGCTACTTCCAGAACAACCAGGGGTTGCTGGCGCCGGAGGGAGAGCCCATCACCGAAGCGACCAATCTCGATGACTTGAAGGACTACAATCTCGGCGCCCAGGTCGGCACGACGAGCCTGGCGTTCATCAACACCGAGATTCAGCCGACCAACCAGGTCCAGGTGTTCGACACCACGAACGACTTGAAGTCCGCGCTCGGCAGCGGCCAGATCGACGGCTTTTTCACGGACGTGGTCACGACGGTGTACCTGCGGGACTTCGAGATCGAGGACTCCGAGGTCGTCGGTCAGTACGCCGGCGACGAGCAGTTCGGCATGCTGTTCGAGAAGGGCAACCCCCTGGTCGGCTGCGTCAACCAGGTGCTCGGAGAGATGGGATCCGACGGCACGCTGCAAGGGTTGCAGGACGAATGGCTTCAGGACTATCTGGGGGTGCACGAGTTCAGCTGAGCCCAGCCACTAGGTGAGCATCGGAGGTAGCGGGCCCCGCAGCGAGGTCGATCCGGACAGCGCTGCGCCCGTCGTCTCGACGCGCGGCTCGCGCATGCTCGGGGGCCGGGGGGTGCTGGTGTCGACCGCGAGCACCGTGGTCTTCTTCGGTGCCCTGGCTCTCATCGTCGCGCTCAGTCCGGGGGTGCAGCTCGTGGGCGAGCGCTTCTTCTCCTTCGACGATCTGGTGCAGTCCCTGAGGGGGACCGAGACCTCACCGTCGGTGCTCGGCGCCTTCGGGCTGAACGTGAGGATCTTTTTGGTCGCCGAGGTCGTGATCCTCGTGTTCGCGCTCGTCATCGCGGTCGTGCGGAGCATCCCCGGCCCCGTCTTTCCCCTTCCGCCTCGTGGCCGTCGGTTACGTCGATTTCTTCAGGGGTGTTCCGCTGATCCTCCTGATCTACATGATCGGCTTTGGCGTGCCGGGCCTCGGCCTCCGCTTCTTCTCGAACCAGACTCCCGTCGTGTACGGGACCGTCGCTCTCATCCTGGTCTACTCCGCTTACGTCGCCGAGGTCTACCGGGCGGGGATCGACTCCGTGCACGAGAGCCAGGTCGCGGCGGCGCGCTCGCTGGGCCTTACGCGCTGGCAGTCGTTGCGCTTCGTCGTGCTTCCCCAGGCCGTGCGTCGCGTTATCCCCCCGTTGCTCAACGACTTCATCGGACTCCAGAAGGACACCGCGCTGATCTCGGTCCTCGGACCCATCGAAGCGGCGCGCGCCGCCTTCATCTACAGCGCGGAGAACTTCAACTACGCGCCTTACATCGTGGCCTCACTGCTGTTCGTGCTCGTGACGATTCCACTCGCCCGCTTCACCGACCGCTTGATCGCGCGCGACCGAGCCAGGCGGGCGGCCACGGGGGGAGTGAGATGACGGCGCCGGTTCTGAGGCTTGAGCGCGTCAACAAGTCCTTCGGCGAAAACCGCGTGTTGCTCGACATCGACCTGGAGGTCAGGCGCCACGAGGTGGTGTGCCTCATCGGCGCATCCGGGTCCGGAAAGTCCACCCTGCTGAAGTGCGTCAACCTGGTAGAGCCGGTCGACTCCGGCCGCATCGTCGTCGAGGGCGAGGAGATCACCGCCGAATCGGTCGACGTGAACCGCGTGCGCCGGCGCATCGGCATCGTGTTCCAGGCCTTCAACCTCTTTCCCCACATGACGGTCCTGCGTAACATCACCTTGGGACCGCGCGAGGCGTTGAAGCTGAGCGTGCGCGATGCCGAACTGCGAGCCGACGAATTACTCGATCGCTTCGGACTTGCGGACAAGCGAGAGGAGTACCCGGATCGTCTCTCGGGCGGGCAGCAGCAGCGCGTCGCCATCGTTCGCGCCCTGGCCATGCACCCGGAGATCATGTTGCTCGACGAGGTCACGAGCGCCCTCGATCCGGAGCTGGTGGCCGAGGTCCTGAACGTCATCCGCGAGCTCGCGGCCGAGGGCATGACCATGGTGATCGCAACCCACGAGATGGGCTTCGCTCGCGACATCGCCCACCGGGTGGGCTTCCTCGATGAGGGCCGGATCGCCGAAGAGGGTGCTCCGGATCAGATTTTCAGCGCTCCTCAGAACCCGAGGACGCAGCGCTTCCTCCAGCGGATCATCGACGCCGGGCGCCTCTAGCCGACGGCGCGCGGCGCGTTCCCGAGCCCGGTCCGGAAGCCGTCGCGCCAGCTCTTGAACCCCGGTTGCCATCCGAGCTCCCGGTTCGCCTTGGCATTGGACATGCCGCGAATCTCGGTCATCATCGAGATCCCGACCTCGCCGGTCGCGAGGCGTCCGAGCCAGGTCGGAACGCGGCGGGGCGGCTTCGCACCCAGTACGCGCGCCAGTTCCGGCAGCCACACCGCGACGGGCGCAGGCTCGTCGTCGACGACGTTGTACACACCTTGTGTACCGCTTTCGAGTGCCGCGATCGTGGCCCGAGCGGCATCCTGGATGTGGACGAACGACCACACGCCGGCGCCGTTGCCGACGATGGGCAACTTACGCTTGAGCACGAGGTTCACGATGTCGCCGCCGGCGGCCAGACCGGTGCTCGGTCCGTAGAAGAAGCCGTAGCGCAGCGCAACACCCTCCATACCTTCGGTGCCCAGGACGGCCTCCTCCACGTAGCGGATCGCATCCATGGACTTCGTCTGGTTGGCCGGGGGACTGGGGTCAAGGGGGTCCTCTTCGG
>JBOGWW010000200.1:0-2904 GCA_050693655.1 Actinomycetota bacterium
GACGAGATCTGCTGACCGCGGCGGCCTACGGAGTCGATCACTTCCTCTTCGTCTACGGGGACCCCCCTAAGGAGGGGCGTCGCACCGAGGATCTGAGTGTGCGAGGCATGATCTCCGAGGTTCGAAACTTCGGCACGGGTGCTCTGTTCGAGGGCTACGCGGACTTCAAGATCGGTACGGTCGCCAAGACCGGCAAACCGATAACGTGGCGGACCGCTGCCGACTTTCTCTTCGTTCAGATCACCTACGCCTCGCACAGACTCATAGAGTGGAGAAGCGACCTGAACTTCAACGGCTGTGTCTACGCCGGTGTTCTGGTGCTGGCCAGTGCTCGCATGGCACGACGGGTGAACGCGACCATTCCCGACATCCGAATTCCGCAGCGGATCATCGACAAGCTCGAGTCGGATCCCGAGTACGGCATCGACTTCGCCCTCGAGCAGATCGAAACGATTCGGGACACAGGGATCTTCGACGGCGTCCACCTGGTGCCGGTGACGCGCTTCCGTCAGATGGCCGAGCGACTCAAGTCGCTCGAGCGGAACCGCCGGTCGCCGGCTTAAGAGGAAGGGCCACCCCGAAGGGTGGCCCATTTCACTTTGTCGACGGTGCCTAGGAAGCTCTGCGAGCACGGGCTCGGCGTCGCTTCAGCGAGGCTCTTTCCTTATCTGTCAGGCCACCCCAGATGCCGTACTTCTGGTTGGTGTCCATGGCGAACTCAAGGCACGGCTCGGCAACCGGGCAGCGCTGGCAGACGGCTTTCGCGCGCGCCTCACGTGCCTGCTTCTCGAGCTCGGACTCTCCTTGATCGGGACCGAAGAACAGTGTGTTTTCGTATTCTCGACAGGCGGCTTGCTCCTGCCAGTCGAGCTTCTCTGCGGGATCCATCACGGGGACGGAGACCTCCTTACGATGCTGCAAAAACGGTCGACCGTTGCTGTTGTTGTGTCCAGCCGACAAAGACCTAAACGGTCGAGCCGGGATTACTATTTCTCGGAACGTGGCCGTCCACCTGCTCAAATGCGGCCATAGGCGCCCTAATGGGGCGATCCGTTCCGAGCTGTCGCGACCAAGTGTCCACCACCTTCGCACCCTCGTCAATGCCTCGGAACCGAGAAATTTTGGCTGAGGAATCCAAATACGACCCCGGCTGCGGCGACCGCGGAGGTGAGTGACCGAGTTCATGCGCGCTGGGGAACAAATGGCCTCCCCAGTGGTTGTTGGCAGTGCTACCAACCCGTACATCGAGGAAACCATCATGACCGAACCACGTGACGTCCTGGAGAAATCGAGAGTAGTGGCGGTAGTGGGCGCCTCCACGGATCCCGTAAAGGCCGCCCACCGAATACCGGCCGTACTGCAGCAAGCGGGCTTCAGGATCATCCCCGTGAACCCCTCCGCCCCCGAGGTGCTCGGCGAGAAAGCCTACGCTCGTCTCGAGGACATCCCCGGGCCGGTAGATGTCGTCGAGGTCTTTCGGCCCTCATCCGAGGCAGGGGACATCGCTCGGGAGGCGGTCAAGATCGGCGCCAAGGGGCTCTGGCTACAGCTCGGCATCGTCTCCGACGAGGCCGAGTCGATCGCGGCCGAAGCGGGCCTCGGCTTCATCCAGGATCGGTGCATGGGTCAACAGACGCGCGCCCTCGGCATTACCAAGAACTGAACGGGACGTCGCAGTCGAGTCTCGGGAAACCGGGTCGCAGCGGCCCTGGGGTGGTATCCCTCAGACATGGCCACAAAGGAGAACCGCCTCGTACCGGAGCCGCTCCAACGGGCCGGGCTGTGGAGCGCCTACTTCCTTCTGACCGTGGCGGCATTGCTGGTGGTGCTGTACTTGATCGTGCGTCTAAAGATCATCTTCATCCCCGTGTTCGTCGCCCTCCTGATAACCACCCTGCTCTCGCCCCTCGTCGCACGGCTCCGGTCTCGAGGCTGGAGACCTCTCGTGGCGACCTGGACGGTGCTCCTGGGCGCGATTCTGCTTCTGGCGGGCGTCATCGCCCTTCTGGTCCCGCAGTTCACCGGACAGTTCGATGAAATGAAGCAGAGTGCGACCGAGGGCTTTGACGACATCGTGACCTGGCTCGGTGAGGGTCCGCTACGAATCGAGGAGCAAGAGCTCGAGCGCTTTCAGGAGCAAGCGACCGAGCAGATCCAACAGAACTCGGATCAGATCACCGAAGGAGTCGTGTCCGGCGTCACGGCGACCTTCGAGTTCGTAGCGGGGATCCTCCTCGCCTTCGTGCTGGTCTTCTTCTTTCTCAAGGACGGTCCCGAGATATGGGATTGGGTCAAGAGGCAGACCGCTCAGCGCCATCGAGCCCATGTCGACGAGCTCGGCCGGCGAGCGTGGTCGACGCTGACGGGATACGTGCGAGGGACCGCGGTCGTTGCGCTCGTCGACGGGGTTCTCATCGGACTCGCCCTCCTGCTTGTCGGAAACCCTCTCTGGATTCCGCTCGCGGTCATCACCTTCTTCGGTGCGTTCTTCCCGATCGTGGGTGCGGTTGTCGCCGGAGCGCTGGCCGCTCTCGTAACGCTGGTTACCAACGGTGTCACACCGGCTCTGATCATCACGGGAGTCATCGTGCTGATCCAGCAAGTCGAAGGTGACGTGCTGCAACCGGTGGTGATGGGAAAAGTCGTGCGCTTGCATCCCATCGTGATCCTCGTGGTCCTTACCGCAGGAGGCATCCTCGGCGGCATCGCGGGAGCGTTCGTGGCGGTGCCGGTCGCCGCCGTGATGGCGACCGTGGGCAACTACGTGAGGACGCAGCTCCGTCCGCAGGAGGACCTCACCGAGGAGGACCGTGAAGCCACCCAGGCGATCGCGGAGAGTTAGTCCGGACTAGTCGAAGCGCAGCAGGATCGCCCGGCGTAGGGGCGCCGCAACGATCTCGCACC
>JBOGWW010000201.1:0-6044 GCA_050693655.1 Actinomycetota bacterium
CCGACCTCGACGAAGCGCAGCAACTTGCCCCACTGCTTGGCGCGCTGTGCGTCGGCGGCACCCTTCTTCCGCTTGATGGTGCTCCACTTAGAGTGGCCGGACACCTAGCCGCTCCCGAGGCCGTCGACGAACATCTGGTGCAGTCTCGCATCCCCGGTCATCTCGGGATGAAAGCTCGCTGCCAAGAGGTTGCCCTCTCGCACCAGCACGGGAACCTCGTCACAGGTCGCGAGGACCTCGACCTCACCGCCGGAGCGCTCGATGATCGGCGCTCTGATGAACACCGCCGTGAAGGGCTCATCGAGACCGGCCACTTCGAGACGTGCTTCGAAGGAGTCGACCTGCCGGCCGTAGGCGTTGCGGCGCACGGCGACGTCCATAACCCCGAGCCGGTGCGGAGCATCCTGGTCACCCACGATCTCGTTCGCCATCAGGATAAGCCCGGCACAGGTTCCGTACAGCGGCATGCCCTCGTTCGCCCGTTCCCGCAGGGGCTCGAGCAACTCGAAGCGCGCGAGCAACTTGCCGATGGTCGTCGACTCGCCGCCGGGGAGCACCGCCGCGTCCACGCCCGCGAGCTGATCCGGCGTCCTCACCGGCACCGCCGTCGCCCCCGCCGACTCGAGCGAGTGGAGGTGCTCACGTACGTCGCCCTGAAGCGCTACGACTCCTATCTTCAAGTCGCTTACCAGCCGCGGCGAGCTAGACGCTCTGAGTCGGCCAGGTCGGAGATGTTGATGCCGACCATGGGCTCGCCGAGCCCCTGCGACACCTTGGCGATGATGTCGGGGTCGGCGAAGTGAGTGGTAGCGTCCACGATGGCCCTAGCGCGCGTGGCGGGGTCGCCGGACTTGAAGATACCGGAACCCACGAACACGCCCTCGGCGCCGAGTTGCATCATCAGCGCGGCGTCCGCCGGGGTCGCGATGCCGCCGGCCGTGAACAAAACGACGGGAAGCTTGCCGGTCTGTGCGATCTCGCGCACCAGCTCGAACGGAGCGCGCAACTCCCTTGCCGCGCCCATGAGCTCACCCGAGTCCAGCGTGGTCAGCCGCTTCATCTCGCCGCCGATCGCGCGCATGTGACGAACCGCCTCGACGACGTTGCCGGTGCCGGCTTCGCCCTTGCTGCGAATCATCGCCGCGCCCTCGCCGATACGGCGAAGCGCCTCCCCGAGATTCGTCGCCCCACAGACGAACGGCACCGTGAACTCCCACTTGTCGACGTGGTTCGACTCGTCGGCGGGCGTGAGCACTTCGGACTCGTCGATGTAGTCGACGCCGATGCTCTGAAGCACTTGGGCCTCGACGAAGTGACCGATACGGCACTTCGCCATCACGGGAATGGAAACCGACTCCATGATCTCGTGGACCTTGGCGGCGTCCGCCATGCGGACGACGCCACCCTCGGCGCGGATGTCGGCCGGCACGCGCTCGAGCGCCATGACGGCGACGGCCCCGGCCGCCTCGGCGGTCTTGGCTTGCTCGGCCGTAGTGACGTCCATGATCACGCCGCCCTTGAGCATCTCGGCCAGTCCGCGCTTGACCCGCAGGCCTCCGGTGGATCTGGATGTATCGGCCATCATGCGTTCCTCTCATTGAGATTCCTGGGGGCCTCGTGGCTCGAGGTGCACGGAATCGCGCCGGAAAAGGCCTGCCGACCAGGGTCATTATCGAACCGGCATTCTATCAGGAGCGCGGCATCGCTCGGTGGGAAAGCGAGTGGTGGCCGGGAACCGCGGGCCCGGAGCGCGTGCCTAGACTCTCGGCGTGGCTCGGAAGGAACCGGTTGATGCGAAGGAGCCGACGAAGAAGCTCGGCTCCAACTTCTACAAACTGTGGGTCGCCTCGGCGATATCCAACTTCGGCGACGGAGTCAGGCTTACCGCGATTCCTCTACTCGCAGCCACCCTGACCCGGGATCCGGGGCTGATCGCGGGCGTCACCTTCGCGTCGACCATCCCCTGGCTGCTCTTCGCTTTGATGGCCGGTGCGCTGGTCGACCGGCTCGACCGGCGCCAGACGATGTGGAAGATGCAGGTGTTCCGCTTGCTGCTGATGGTTGGCCTCAGCATCACGATCCTTCTCGATCTCACCTCAACCGGCGCGCTCGCGACCCTCTACATCGCGTCGTTCCTGTTGGGCGTCGCGGAGGTCATGTTCGACAACGCGGCCCAGGCGATCATGCCGACCGTCGTTCGCGGGGATCAGTTGCAGGTCGCGAACGGTCGTCTCTTCGCGGCCGAGGAAGTCTTCAATAGGTTCGCCGGCCCGCCCGTAGGAAGCTTCCTGTTCGTCGCCGCCGCAGCTCTGCCGTTCATCGTGGACGCGGTCAGCTTTGGGGTCGGCGCGATTCTGATCTTCTCGATGACCGGGTCCTATCGCCCGGCGCGCGACGCGTCGGTTCCGCCTACGAGGCTTCGCACCGACGTCGCTGAAGGTCTGCGATGGCTCTGGAGCCACAAACTCCTGCGAACGCTCGGCATCATGACGGGTGTCCACAACCTGACGAGCAACGCGACCTTCTCCCTCTTCGTTCTCTACGCTCTGGAGATACTCGACCTCTCGGCCGAGGGCTTCGGCATCCTCCTGGCGGCAATGGCGATCGGTGGATTGGTCGGCAGCCTGACCGGGCATCGTCTCGCACGGCTGTTCGGTGACGGGGTCAGCTTCTACGTCATCACACTCGGGGCGGCAGGGGTGAACCTGGTGATCGGGCTCACCTCCAGCGCTGTTGTCGTGGGCGCCGTGAGCATCGTCTTCGGGGTCGGCATCGCGTGGTGGAACGTGATCGCCGTCTCGCTGCGCCAGTCGGTAGTACCCGACCGGTTGCTCGGCCGGGTGAACAGCGTGTACCGACTGCTGGCCTGGGGGACGATGCCGCTCGGTGCAGTCGTGGGCGGCACCCTCGGAGAGATCTTCGGTCTGCGAGCGACCTACTTCTTCTCCTTCGGGGCGCTGTTGCTGCTTGCGGTTGCCATACTGCCGGTCATCAGCAACCGCTCACTGGCGGAAGCCAAGGCGGCGGCCGGCTAACCCACCGCCGCGGAACTCACTTCTTGTTGGAGAAATCGATCCAGCCCTTGACGTTGCCCTTGTTCGAGGGAACGAGCTCGATCCAAGTCGAGCCGACCTCGAAGGTGAAGGGCTCGCCCCGCACCGTCTTGAACGAAGGCACGCCCGACTTGTCGGCCTTCCACGTACCCTTGACTACGCGGCCGTCACGGAACAGAAACGCCCGTCCCTTGCCGTCGAGGTCGATGTCTGGTGAGGGATTGCCCGCGACGTCGGTGATCGACTTCGAGTCGTTTACCTCGACCTCCTGAACGAGGAGATTCGGTATCCCGATCTGATCGCCACCGGAGGAGACGAACGGCTCGCCGGCTTCGAAGCGGACCCATGTCTTCCCCTTCCAGCGCCAGTTGATCTCGTGGTTGGGATTGAAGTGCAGTGTGACCGACCGCGCCTTCTTGGCCCCGGCGGGAACGTCGCCGAACTCGAAATAGGAACTCTTGGGAGGCCCGAGCTTCCCCTTCCTGTTCCCCCGTTTCCTGAGTTTCAGCGTGTCGCCGAACACGCTGTGGACGTCGGTGCTTCCGGGCGGCACCCGAAACAGGGGGCCCGACGCATTCTGTTCGTCGAGTGCGATGAGCTTCTTCTTGTTGAGCTCTTGGAAAACGAGGCCGTTCGCTCCCGAGAAGGCCAGGATGCGCGTGAAGGGCTTGGCGATCTTGGGGTCATCGAAGCGCGCGCTTCGAACCGGGCCCCCCTCGGCCGCATCGTGGCAGTGGTAGATGGCCATGAAGCGCGTTACGCCCCCCTCGACGATCTCCTCGTAGACGATGTCGGCCTGGTCGAGCCCGGTCTGCGGCCGCGCCTGGGGTGAGTTCTCGATCTTCAGCGCCACCGCGGGACGTGAGAGATCGATGCGTCGCGGTGGATCCTCACCGGTCAACGGGCACACCGGCGGCACTTTCTGGTCGGGCTGAGCGGCCTCGGTTTCATTGCGCTCGGGCTCATCGCTGGTGCACGCGCCGACGAGAAGGAGAGCAGCCGATAGTGCTCCCAGCAACGCCACACGCCTACCTGCCGAAGTCAAAGGAACCCTCCACTTCGCTCTTTGGGTTCGGTACGAGGTGGATCCACACCGCCCCCGGCGCGAACACCATGTCGTCGCCCTGCCTTGTCTTGAAGATCACCGGATCGTCCACGGCGCCGCGCTCCCACGTTCCCTGCATCGCGCGGCCGTCTCGGAACAGCGTTGCCCTTCCCGAACCCGTTTCGTCGGCGATCTCGATCGAGGGCGTTCCCGTAACGTCGACGATCTCAGAGAGGTTCACGGTGTGTTGCTCGACGATCACGTTCTCGACTCCGACCTGACCGTGGCCTTCAGACTCGAACGGGGCGCCCGCCTGCGAGCGTGCGTAGCGTTCGCCGTTGAACTCGTAGCTAGCGGTCGTGGACGAAGAGAAATTGATGGTCACGTTGCGGGCCGCCCGGGTATTCCCGTTGTCGTCGATGCCTCCGAACTTGAATTCGGTACGGGGCGGATCACCGAACTCCTCCTGTCCTACCCTGCGCAGCCTTCCGCTGTGACCGTACAACGTGTGCTCCGAGGCCAGGCCCTCGCGCGAGACTCGTTGCATCGCCTCTCCCGCATTGGTTTCATCGACCTGGACGATGTCGTTATCGGACAGGTTGTCCAAGACCGACTGGTTTCCTCCGGAGAAGGCCAGGATGCGGGTCGTCGGCAGCACGATCGACGCATCCACCAGGCGGGCGCTGCGAATCGGACCGGCCTGGGGCGTGTCGGTGCAATGGTAGATCGCCATGAAACGCGTGACACCACCCTCGACCAGCTCCTCGTACACGACGTCGGCGTCCTCGAGCCCCGACAAGGGGTAGGCGATCGGGGCGTTTTCGATCTTGACGGCGACGGCCGGCCGGTCCAAGAGGTTCTCGTTCCTCGGCTTCTCGCCGGTGAGAGGACACTTCGCCGGGGCCAGCGCGTCGCCGATCACCGGTATGTCCTCCCTTCCCGCCAGGGCTACGTAAACGCCGCCCGCGACGAGCAGTACAACGACGCCGATGATGGCGGCCTTGGCTTTCGTGGACAACCCGCGCGTCCTCCCTTGGATCACGTTCGTTTGTTGTACGGACTCGACCAGGCACGCAGGTCTCGTCTCGGGCTGCGTCCCGGCTTGGCCTCGTGCGCAGCGACCCGTCCCCGACGCCTGAGGCCCGGTCGGCTCGGTGCAAGCTAACACGCTCGCAACCGAAACAGCGGCATTGCGCGGTCCCGGAAAAGCCGGAGCTAGAGATCGTTGAGAACCGAGATCCGGTCCCGAGCGGGAACGTGAGAGGGTCCCTGCGCCACGAACCACAGAGGGGCCAAACTCCCGCTACGGACTTCGCACTTCTCGATCGCGGAGGCCAGCGCGGGCGGGTACCTCGTGACGCTGGCCGTCACGACATCGTCGGCCGCTCCCGTGAGGCCGCCGAGGCCCGCCCCCAGCCGCCCCATCGCCAGCCCGGTCTGCGCCGCACCGACCCGGCGCGCCGCGATCCGAACGAGGCAGTGGGCCAGGATGGCCTCGAGCTCGGTGCGGCTGAGGTCCCGGATGTCCGCGGTCACGACGACGGCGTAGCCGGAGCGTTTGGCGACCAGCGCGTTGGGTCCCTGCTCGTCCGTCACCAGCAGGACCGGAGGCGCGATCCCCAGGTCCCCGGACAGCCCCCCGATCAGATTGTCGAGGCGTTCGAGTTCGCCCGCCCGAGGCTCCCGGGCGCCGACCGCGCGGAGTGCCCTCGCACCCTGAGAGGCGACCCACGTCGCAGCGGCCGCGGCGTAGACCAGGACCAGACCCGCGACCACCAGCGGGGGCACCCCGGCCGGAATCAACAACAGCAGAACCACCGCCGGCGGGCCGAACAGGCTCGCCAGCCTCCAGGCTCGGGCTCCGAATCCCGGCCCGCGCGGCTGCTCCTGGCCCCAGTCGGGAAACGGCCCCTCCACGTCGCGCGCCTCCATCCGGTTCATCATGG
>JBOGWW010000202.1:0-7674 GCA_050693655.1 Actinomycetota bacterium
GTTTGGGCAGTGGGCGTGAACGCACGACGCCACGACCACTCGATGGGGCCTTGCCTCGCCGACCCGGGCGCAGGCGGACGACATTCTTCTGCTCCCAAACTAGTCATATCGGACTAGTCCGTCAGGAACAAGGGGTTGGGGCCTGGGAAAAGGTGGGCGTGCGCGGGCTAGTGGTGGCCTCGGAACTCGTCCAACGCCCGTTGAGCCTCGGCCGTGATCTCGCCGTTCTCGTCGCGCACCAAAAAGATTCCCGACATGCCGAGATCGGAATGGTTCTGGACGTGGCAGTGATACATCCACGCCCCCGGTCCCACGCGCTCCCCCGCGATGATCTGGAACCCGAACGAATCGGCCGGCCCCGTGGTCTTGTTGTCGATGATGGAAGACGGGTCGCTTGGTGAGCTCAAGGAACCCGTGCGTGTAGCAGCCCAGCGATGACCGTGGAGGTGGAACGTGTGGAAGTCATCTCCGTGCGTGATTACGACGAACTCGGCACGCTGGCCCAGATTCGCCTCGCACAAGGGAGTATTGGGCGCTCGCCTGAAGGCAAAGGTCGTCCCGATCATGACCAGCACACAGGGTTCGACATCGGGTAGCGGATCGTCGGGGGCCCTCACGATGAGCGCGCCGAACATGCCCGCATAGATCCCCGCGGTGCCGTGCTGTCCCCGGCGGCAATGATCGTGGTAATGCCAGTAGCCGGCAGAGCCCGGCTCCACCGAGCCGTCCTCTCGCAGCGACTCGGGGTGCGCCTGCCAGACGTAGGTGCGGTTCCTGCCCTTGCGGACGCAGCTTCTCGTGAGTCTCGTCCCGTCACTGGCCGTCGTGTAGTCCACGCCGTGCGCATGCAGGGACGCTTTCCTGCCGGATCGATTCCTGAGGGTGACGGCGACGCACTCGCCCTCGGTCATCTCTATGGTGGGGCCGGGGACCGACACCTGGTTGCGCTTGAACCCGTAGCCGATTCGGTTCTTGCCGACCTTTGCCGCCCACAGAACGATCTTTTGATCGGCCGTCGAGACATCGCAGACCTGTCGGGCCGCCACCTGGTCGTCCGGCTGAGCGGTGGTCGGCCACGACCACGCGAGCGCGGCCGCGATCAATGCCATCACCACGACCAAGACGAGAGCCCACAGCCCGAGGGGTTTCCGCAACTGCACGCGCGTTCTCCTTAGCTCTTCAACCGGCTTGCAAGCCCCTCAGCCGGAGGCGGCTCGCCGACGGATGCTCGATTCCTCTCTTCGGATCTCCACCACGATCCCCGGCATCAATAAAACCAAGCCTGGCGAGTGAACGCCACCACCCCCAGCACCGCGAATGGCGCAAGCACCAGCAAGACGGTCTCGTGCCGGCGCGCGTCTCGGCCGGCCCACTCCGCCAGGAACAAGACGATCGGGAACATGGAAAGCAACATCCGGGGGACGCTCAGATACACGCTGCTGGTCATGAGCACGAACAGGAAGCTGCCCATGAACCCCGCGTAGCCCCACTCTCGCTTGAGCAGCGCCCACGTTACAAAGGCCAGTCCCAGGCCCACCGCCAGGATCTCGACCCGCCATCCGACGACGAAGTTCGTAAGCGCTCCCTCGCCCGCGCCGACCCGGGTCGCATCCCAGGTTGTGCGCAGGGCCTCGAGGGGGCTCGAGAACTCTCGGGCCCAACCCAGTCGCTGGTCCGTGAGGAAGTACAAGGGGTCCCCTTTCGCCCGCCAGAGGTAGGCGGCGTAGGCGACCAGTGGGAGCACGGCCATGACGGTGGCGAAGCCGGCCCTGAGAAGCGCGGTCCGCTTCGGCTCTCTACGGCGCAAGAACTCCAGCATCAGGCCGATCAGAAGGAATGCTCCGGCCGCGCGCGCCCCGGTGGCGATCGCCGCCCATGCTCCGGCCGGCAACCAACGGTGGCTGCGTGCGTAATAGAAAGCCGGAATGGCCCCCGCGAGGAACAGTGCCTCGCTGTAGGGCGCCACCAGAAAGAGCGCGGTGGGAAAGAACAACAGATACAGCGCCGCGCGCCGGCCGGCGTCCAGTCCGAGCTCCTCCTCGGCCAATCTGTAGAGATAGGCGACGGCGACCACACTGGCGGCTGCAGAGATCAGCATTCCGGAGAGGGCCGGTGAGATGCCCACCGCGCTAAGCACCCGAATCAACAGGGGAAACAGCGGGAAGAACGCGGTCGCGTGCGGGTCGGTACGAGGATCCGTGTAACCGTACTCCGCGACCTCGAGGAAGTGGCGGGCGTCCCACCGCGTCCACATCTCGAGCACCCCGACGTCGGAGGACCCCTCACTCGACGACAGAAACGAAACGGCAAGGTAGGCGATCGTAAGGTAGACGACGCGCGTGAAAGCCACGAGCTTGAGCGCCTCGAGCCATGCCGATCCCCCCAAAGTCCTGCCCGCGAGGGTCGGGCGGCTGGAACGCAGCGTGGCGACGGCTCCGGGCCGGGCCCTAGTCCGCCGTCCAGCGGACCGTGAGCTGCCGGGCGGCGCGCGCCTCGTCCGGGCGGCGCACCGGTGTGGTGACGGGCGCATCGTGCAGCAACTCGGGATCCTCCGCGGCCTCCCCGGCGATCTGGTTCAAAGCCTCTGCGAGCCCGTCGATGGTCTCCTTCGACTCGGTTTCGGTCGGCTCGACCATCAGTGCCTCCTCAACCACGAGTGGGAAGTAAACCGTCGGCGGGTGGTAGCCGAAGTCGATGAGCCGCTTGGCAACATCCATCGCTCGGACCCCATGCTTCTTGAGCGGCTTCGCGCTGGCCACGAACTCGTGCATGCAGATCCCCGGATACTTGGTTGGAAACGCCTCGGCGATGAGAACCCGCAAGTAGTTCGCGTTGAGCACCGCTCGCTCTGCGACCCTGCGGAGACCCTCGGGTCCGAGTGAGCGAAGGTACGTGTAGGCCCGCACGTTGATCCCAAAGTTGCCGTGGAAACTGTGGATGCGGCCGATGGAGTCAACCCGATCGTGTTCCCATTTCCACTTCTCGGCGCGTGCGTCGAAGACGAGCACCGGCGCCGGGAGATAGCGGGCAAGCCTCTCGGTGACCGCAAGCGGACCCGAGCCGGGTCCCCCACCACCGTGGGGTGTGGCGAATGTCTTGTGCAGGTTGAGATGCACGATGTCGAAGCCCATGTCGCCCGGGCGAACCACGCCCACGATCGAGTTGAAGTTCGCTCCGTCGTAGTACAGAAGCCCGCCCACTGAGTGCACCGCCTCGGCGATCCGCACGATGTCGCGCTCGAAGAGCCCCAGCGTGTTGGGATTGGTCAGCATCAAACCCGCAACGTCTTCGTCGAGCACGTCTATCAACGCGTCGACGTCCACCAGCCCTCGCTCGTCGGAGCGCACCTCGGTGACCTCGTACCCCGCGAGGGAGACGCTGGCGGGGTTCGTGCCGTGCGCGGAGTCGGGAATGATGACCCGCCTGCGCGCGTCGCCGTGCGCGGCGTGATGAGCGCGCATGATGAGGAGCCCGGTCAACTCCCCCTGGGCCCCCGCCGCGGGCTGCAGAGTGATTGCGTTCATGCCGGTGGCTTCGCAGAGCGCGTCCTGCAGCGCCCCGAGCAGCTCGAGCGCTCCTTGCACCAGCTCGTCGTCCGCCATGGGATGCAGCGCGGCGAAGCCGGGCAGGGCGGCGGCTTCCTCGGCGATCTTCGGGTTGTACTTCATCGAGCAGGAACCGAGCGGATAGGCGCCGACGTCGATGGCCCAGTTCCGCTGACTCAAGCGGGTGTAGTGGCGCACGAGGTCGCGCTCGCTGACCTCCGGCAGTACCGGCGCCCTGGATCTCCGGAACCTCTCGGGGATCAACTCGGCTAGCTCGGGCGCGTCGACCCCCGCCTCGGGAAGCGACCAGGCCCGGCGGCCCTCACGCGACAGCTCGAAGACGAGGGGGAAGCCCGACCCGTTTCCCGGGCGGGTGCCGGCCGACCGTTCGAGAGAACCCCCTGGGTGATTCATCCGGCCAGCTCCTTCTCGATCGCCTGTGCGAGGCCCTCGATGTCGGCCTCGCTACGCCGTTCGGTTACCGCGAGCAACAGGCAATCGCCGAGCTCCGGCCACCAGCGCCCCAGGCTCGGTCCCGCCAGGTAGCCTCGATCGGCGAGGTCCCGGGCGAGCTCACCGGCGTCACCGGGGATCCGCAGCACGAACTCCTTGAAGCGAGGCCCCTGGAACGCGACCCCACAACCCGGTATCTCGGCCATGCGTTCGGCCGCGAAAGCGGTACGCCGCGTACAGACCTCACCCAGGCGATGCAGGCCCTGCGGTCCCAGCCAGCCCAAGTACACGGCCGCGAAGATGGCCATGAGCGTCTGGTTGGTGCAAACGTTCGAGGTGGCGCGCGCCCGTCGAATGTGCTGCTCCCTCGCCTGAAGGGTGAGGACGTAGGCCCTCCGTCCGTCGGCGTCGAGCGTCTCGCCCGCGATCCGACCGGGAACCTGGCGCACGTGAGCGAGCTTCGTGGCGAAGAGTCCCACATAGGGGCCCCCGTAGGACTTCGGATTACCGAGCCCCTGCCCCTCGCCCACCGCGACGTCCGCGCCCAGTTCGCCCGGCGAGCTCAGCACCCCCATCGCGGTCGGGTCCGTCACCGCAATCGAGAGGGCGCCCGCGTCGTGAGCCGCGGCCGAGGCCGCTCCCAGATCCTCGAGGCGGCCGAAGAAATTGGGATAGGCGCAGGCGATCGCCGCGGCCCCGGAAGCGTCGACCGAGGCCCAGTCCACGATCCCCTCGTCGGTCAAGGGCACGATCTCCACGGCTATGTCTAAACCTGAAGTGTAGGTTCGGAGTACCTGCAGGTAGTGGGGGTGGACGGTCGCTCCCACCAGCACCCTCGCCCGCTTGGTGGCCCGCAGCGCGAGGGTGACCGCCTCGACCAGGGAGTTGGCCCCGTCGTACAGCGAGGCGTTGGCGACCTCCATCCCGTACAGCTCGCACACCAGGGTCTGAAACTCGTAGAGGGCCTGGAGGACGCCCTGACTCAACTCCGGCTGATAGGGCGTGTAGGAGGTCGAGAACTCGGCCCTCGCCGCCAGCGCCTTTACGACCGGCGGGAGATGGTGGTCGTAGCTCCCTCCTCCCGCGAAGCAGACGAGCTCGGCGGGTCCGCGCGAGCGCCCCGCGAGACGACCCAGGTGGTCCAGGAGCTCGACCTCGTCCAGCGCGGGCGGGACGTCCAGCGAGCGGGTCAGTTGAAGCGACGAGGCGATGGGCTCGAACAAATCCTCCAGCGCATCCAGCCCGATCGCCTCGAGCATTGCCCTATCGTCCTTCTGGGTGTGCGGAGCGAAGTCCAAAGCATGGCCCCCAATAGATTTGTCGACTTCTCTACCTGTGGATCTGTCGTCTTGTGGTCGTTCAGGTCTTCTTGATGAAAGGCGGCCTAACGATATCGCCCTCGATGTGCCGGCCGCGCGCCTCGATGACCACGTGCCGGCCGACCTCCGGCATCCGCTCACGGGGTCCCAGGGCCAGTCCGATGCCGGTCTGAAGTGTGGGTGAGAAGTTTCCGCTGGTGAGCTCCCCCACGCGCTCCTCGCCGTCGAAGACCGCGTAGCCCTGACGCGGCACTCCCCTGCCGCGGCACACGATCCCGAACAGCTTTCGTGCGGCACCGGCCTCCCTGACCGCGCTCAGGGCCTCTTTCCCGCGGAAGTCGGCGTCCCACTTCACGGCCCAGCCGAGAGCGGCCTCCAGAGGGTTGATGTCACGGGTCAGCTCGTGCCCGTAGAGCGCGTAGCCCATTTCGAGCCGCAGCGTGTCGCGCGCTCCCAGTCCCACCGGAGCGACTCCGGCCTCGAGGAACAGTTCGAAGGCCCGTTCGGCGACCCCGGCAGGGGCGTAGAGCTCGAAGCCGCGCTCCCCCGTGTAGCCCGTTCGAGCCACCATCCCCTGCTCACCGAGCACGTCGAAGGCCGTGAACCGGTGGAGCTTGAGATCCGTCGCTCCGCTGCCGGGAAAGAGCTTCTCGAAGACGTCGAAGGAGTCCGGTCCCTGCAGCGCGAGGATGGCCCAACGATCCCATTCGTCGACGACCCGCGTGCCCGAGGCCTCGATCATCTCCGCCACCGCTCCGACGTTTGCCGCATTGGGCACCACCAACCACTCGTGCTCCGCCACGCGGTAAACGAAGACGTCGTCTACCGCGCCTCCGGAATCCGTCAGAACCAGCGCGTACGAGGCCTGCCCCGTCTCGAGCGCTTCGATGTCGGCGGTCACCGCGTGCTGCAGCGCGGCGGTCCCCGACTCGGAGGTCACGCGCAGCTTGCCGAGATGGCTGACGTCGAAGATGCCGACCTTCTCTCGCACCGCGTTGTGCTCCGCGATTACGCCCCGGTATTGGAGAGGCATGTCCCAGCCCCCGAACTCAACGATTCGGGCACCGAGACGCTTGTGGGCGTCGAGAAGATGGGTCCGGCGGGGGCCGCTCATCGGTCAGCCCGCCAGCGCCGAGCCGAACGAGCGACGCTCCTCGGCCAGGTCCAAATCGCCGTCGAGTTTCGCGAGAGACGAGCCCTGTGACGGCTCCTCCAGCCCGTACTTGATCAAGAGGTTCAGGTAGTCGCGCTGGTAAAGGATGCGGCAGCGTACATCGGGGTACAGCGACGTCAGCCGCCGCACCTTGCGGTTCTTCTTCGTCACGAGTTTCTGGTTGAGGGTCGTGATCTCGATGTAGAGGTCGAACTCCGGCAGGTAGAAATCGGGCGAGAAACGCTGGGTCGGATTGCCCTGCCGGTCCCATTCGACGTCGAAGGTGGTTGGCTCGTAGCGCCACTCGATCCTGTAGAAGTCGAGGAGCATCGCGAACTGCCGCTCACTGTTGTGAGCGAACCGAACCTGTTTGTGGGGAAGAGGTGAAGAAGGGACGGAGTCAACCGGTGCCCGTTCCTCTGGGATGTCTAGCCCTCCTTGGCTCGCAGCTGTTCCTCTCGGCCGGGAGAACCGTACGTCACTTCCTCGGCTGCGGGTCGGAGTTCGGCGAGCGTCCCATCGAGTTGTTCCTTGACCTTCTCGACCGAAACGAGCGAACCGAGTACTCCTTGCCCCGAGCGGAGCAGGTCCAGGACCTCGGCATCGGACGTGCACGCGTAGACGCGGTCTCCGTCCGTGGCGATCGTCACCTTGGACCAGTCGCCCTCGATGTTGTCGCGCACGTAATCGATCGACTGACGAACCTTCTGGAGGCTCGCCCCTGTATCGATCAACTCTTTGATCACCTTCAGCTGCAGAAGATCGTTGAAGGAGTAGACGCGTTGCGTGCCCGAGCCCTCGGCCGACTTGATGGACGGGGCCACCAGCCCCGTACGGGTCCAATAGTCGAGCTGGCGATAGGTGATGCCGACGATCTTGGTTGCCTGCGGACCCCCGTATCCCATCTCTTGCATGCTGCCTCCCGGACGAGTGATACCCCTATTGAAGTACAAGTCGGTAGTTACGTGAGTGGAACGGTACGCCGCCGCGCGCGCCGTGTCAATGACAACCGTCATTGGGGACTACAGAGTTGGGTTCAAGCGTCAAGGTCAGGACGCGCGTTAGAGGCCTAGGTGTCGCTCGCGAAGTCTTCGGGGCGCACCTGGTCGAGAAACTCCCGGAACTTTTCGACCTCGGTTTCCTCGTCGTCCTTCAACTCGATGCCCGCCTGCTCCAGGACCTCCTCGGAGGCGAAGATGGGGGC
>JBOGWW010000203.1:0-14048 GCA_050693655.1 Actinomycetota bacterium
CGGGCAATGTTCTTGGCTTTCGTACCGCTCCGTCTCATCCCTGCCCAGGCGGCCTGTTTGGCACCGCCCACCTAGGGCGTGCTCCGACGATTTTCCCGTAGTGTCCGGTTTTGTCCTAACTACCGAGTTCGCCGGACTCTCTGCACTGGCCGATGAGGAATTTCTTCTGGAGCTCGGGCGCCGGTGGGAAGCTCTGTCATCCGATGGAACACGCCGCGTGGTGGTTCGCTCCTCCTCGGTCGCCGAGGATGGAGGCGAGTCCTCGATGGCCGGAATGTTCCGGTCCGTTACCGGTGTCGCAACCTGGACCGAGCTTCTTGCTGCGATCGAGGAGGTTTTGGCCTCCGCCGACACTCCCCTCCGCCCCGAACCTGCTCCGATGGCCGTGCTGGTGCAACTCCAGGTGGACGCAGCGGTCGGTGGGGTGATGTTTGGCTATGACCCGTTGAGCGGCCGGCGCGACCGGATCGTCATCGCCGCAGTGCAGGGTTCTCCCGAGCGACTCGTGAGCGGAGCCACGACCGATACGCGCTACGTCGTGAGCCGACGAGGCCGCGTGGTCGAGCGCAGCCCCGGGCCGGACGACGTCAAACTCACGGGCGTGCAGCGCCGCGCCCTGGCGCGCCTCGCTCGCCGCGCTTCGGCGACCTTCGGCGGCCCGCAGGACATCGAGTGGGCCGAGGATGCCGAGGGCCGGCTGTGGATGCCGAGGGCCGGCTGTGGATGCTGCAGAGCCGGCCCGTCATCGCGGGGTCCGACGGCGCCACGGTCGGGGGGCCGGTCCTGGGCCCGGGGCCGGTAGCGGAGACCTTCCCCGATCCCCTGTCCCCGCTCGAACAGGACCTGTGGCTGGATCCCTTTCGTGAGGGCCTGAGGCGCGCGCTCACGATCGCGGGTGCTCAGTCGCGCAAGCGCATCGAACCAGCGTGCGCCCAAAAGACCAGCACTTCGGGGCGCGGCTTACGCGGCTACCGGCTGTGTGTTCTTCGTCATTGCCGGAGTCGTCGAGGCCGGCAGCTCCCTGCTCTGAGAATCCGTCCCGAGGAGACCCGCTCTCCTGAGAAACCGCCACCATCTCCCGTCGCGTCGTTTGGACTTGCATTGTAGGACCAGCGAAGAGCGAACTATCGCCACACCTCCGTTACCCACTTGGGATGCAGACAAGCTTCCGTTCCGCGCGGGGGTCCTTCCTCTTGACCTTCGGCGCGCTCCCGTCTCGGTTGAGGGCGTTTGCGTCACCCACCCGGACGGGGGTACGAAAGGGAGGCGCAATCGACGGCAACTCCTGGGAGGGCCGCTGGCCAAGCGACTGGGTGCTCATGTGAAAAGGTGCCGGAGCGGTAGATCTCGCTTCCGTCGTTGGCCGTTGACGATTCTGTGCTGGGCGGCTGCAGCCGGGTGTTCGGGCGAAGCCTCGGCCCTGGACCCCGCGGGCCCGGGAGCACGCCGGGTCGAGGGACTCTGGTGGCTCATGTTCGCGATCTCGTGCGCCGTGTTCGTGGTCGTCCTGGCGTTCCTCGCGGCGGCGGTGATTCGCTCGCGGCGGCCCACCGGCTCCATCCAACGTGATGTTCCGTGGGGCAACCGGTTCGTCATAGTGGCGGGAATCATCATCCCCTGCCTCATCCTTGGGGCCCTCTTCGTCGTCTCTCTGCGTGACATGTCCGCGCTGTCGGCCCCGCCGGAGGAACCCACCGTGACAATCGAGGTGGTCGCACGAGTCTGGTGGTGGGAGATCCGCTACCCCGAAGCAGAGGCCGTCACGGCCAACGAGATCTACATTCCCGCGGATGAATCGGTGCAACTACGGCTCCTCGGCACCGACGTCATCCATAGCTTCTGGGTGCCGCGCCTGCAGGTTAAGACGGACCACATCCCCGACAGAGTCAACACACTGTGGCTGAAGGCCGACGAACCCGGCCGCTACCGGGGCCAGTGTGCGGAGTTCTGCGGCATCCAGCACGCGAACATGATCTTTTGGGTGGAAGCACTGCCGCGCGCCGAGTTCGACTCGTGGCTCGCCGAGCAGGCAGAACCGGCGCAGGAACCCACGGGAGGGGCGGAAACGGGTGAGGAGGTCTTCCTGAGATCCGCGTGCGCGGGCTGCCATGCCGTTCGAGGGACGGAAGCGAACGCCCAGGTAGGTCCCGACCTCACGCATCTGGCGGAACGAGAGACCATCGTCGCGGGAGTCCTGAGTAACACACGCGCCAACCTGAGACGTTTCATCGAGGATCCGCAGGAAGTGAAGCCCGGAATAATCATGCCTCCCGTGGAACTCGCGGACGAAGAAATGGAGGCCCTGCTGGACTACCTGGAGCAACTGGACTGATGGCCGTCACGCCGACCGATACGCAGCCATCTCCCACCTCGCTGGCGGAGCGACTGGAACAGATCTGGAGCGAGCCACCGGGCCTGACAACCGCGCTGAGCACGGTGGATCACAAGAAGATCGGCAAGCGGTATCTCTACACCGGGCTTCTATTCTTCGCGCTCGGCGGCATCGAATCGCTGCTGATGCGCGTCCAACTGGCCCAGCCCAATCTCGAGGTGCTGGATCCCGAGTCCTACAACCAACTCTTCTCCATGCACGGGACCACGATGATGTTCCTGTTCGCCATCCCCGTGTTGTCGGGCTTCGGCAACTACTTCGTGCCGTTGATGATCGGTGCGCGCGACATGGCCTTCCCGCGCCTGAACGCCTTCGGCTACTGGGTGTTCCTGGCATCGGGACTGTTCATGTACTCGAGCTTTCTGCTCGGCCGGGCGCCCAACGCCGGATGGTTCAACTATCCGCCGCTGGCGAACACGGACTTCAGTCCCGGCATCAACATCGACTTCTACCTTTTGGGTCTGCTGCTTCTCGGCCTCTCCTCGACCGCGGGTGCGATCAACTTCATCGTCACGATCCTAAAGCTGCGGGCGCCGGGCATGTCCATCAACCGCATGCCGATCTTCGTCTGGGGCGAGCTGGCCCTCGGCCTTGCGATCGTCTTCGCGCAGCCGCCACTGACCCTGGGCCTGGCGATGATGCTGCTCGACCGGACCTTCGACTTCAACTTCTTCTCGTCGGCCGGCGGTGGGGACCCGGTCCTGTGGCAGCACCTGTTCTGGATATTCGGTCATCCGTGGGTCTACATCATCGTGTTGCCGGCGTTCGGGATCGTCTCGACCGTGCTTCCGGTCCTCGCGCGCCGAAGAATCGTCGGCTACACCTTGATCGTGCTGGCCGAGATGGCCGTGGCGCTCATCGGCTTCGGAGTGTGGGCCCACCACATGTTCGCCATCGGCATTCCCCAGATCGCGCTCAGCTTCATCTCGGCGTCCAGCTTCATGGTCACCATTCCCAGCGCCATTCAGGTCTTCGCTTGGCTGGCCACCCTCGTGGCAGGGCGCCCCCGGCTCAATACTCCGATGCTCTATTTGATGGGCTTCGTGTTCATCTTCGTGTTGGGAGGCTTATCGGGAGTGATGTTCGCCGCGATCCCCTTCGATCAACAGACCACGGACTCGTACTTCGTGGTGGCGCACTTCCATTACGTGCTCATTGGTGGCGCTCTGTTCCCCATCGTTGCGGGACTGTTCTACTGGTTGCCGAAGATAACCGGTCGCATGCTCGACGAACGGCTCGGCAAACTCAGCTTCTGGCTCACCTTCGTCGGCTTCAACCTGACCTTCTTTCCCATGCACATCAGTGGTTTGCTGGGCCAGCCTCGGCGTACCTACACCTATCAGGAGGGCCTCGGCTGGGACCTCTGGAACCTGCTGGCGACCATCGGGGGGTTCGTGCTGGCGGTGGGGCTCGTCACGGTGCTCGTCAACTGGCGGCGGAGCTTGACGAGGGGAGCACCGGCGGGCAGGGACCCATGGAACGCCGACACGCTTGAGTGGTCGACCTCGAGCCCGCCTCCCCACTACAACTTCGAAACCATCCCCGCCGTACGTAGCCGCCATCCGATGTGGGACCAGCCGGAGCTCCAGCTCGGCCCCCAGACCCCTGAGGACGGAGCCCTCCTGCTCGCCGACGGTCACGAAACCGTGGGTTCGTCGCTGCTCGACGCGCAGCCTCAGGCGGCGTTGGAGATGCCCGGCGAATCGGCCTGGCCGCTCGTGCTGACGATGACGCTCACGTTGCTGTGCTTCAGCGCGCTCGTCCAGGTATGGCCCCTTGCAGTGTTCGCCGCGATCGCGAGCATCGTTGCCTTGGTGGGTTGGTTCTGGCCGCGCGGGGAGTCGCAGGAAACATGAGCATCGATCTCCGCAACTCCCCCGCCCATCCTGCCGAGCGCGCGCTTGTGCGCCATGCCTCCGGCCCCCGGGCTCCGGGATGGTGGGGGATGGTGATGCTGATCGTGACCGAGGCCATGCTGTTCGGCTCGCTGATCGCCGCCTACTTCTACATCAGGTTCGGATCGGATCCCGTCTGGCCACCGGAGGGCATCGAAACGCCGTCTCTCGAGTTGCCGCTGATCATGACCGCCATCCTCTTTAGCTCGAGCATCCCGGTTCATATGGCCGATCGCGCGGTGCGCAGAGGGAACCAGTTCGTGCTGCGGTGGGGACTGCTGGTGGGATTCCTGCTCGGCGCCGCTTTCATGAGTCTTCAGCTCGGCATCGAGTACCCGGAGAAACTCCAAGAGTTCTCGCCTACGGACCACGCTTACGGATCTCTCTTCTACACGATCACCGGCTTCCACGGGATGCACGTCCTCGTCGGGCTCGCGCTCAGCGTGTGGGTGCAGATCAGAGCCTGGCGCGGCGCCTTCGACGAGCATCGACACGTGACCGTCCAGAACTTCGTCTTGTACTGGCACTTCGTGGACGCCGTCTGGGCGGCAGTGCTGGCCACCGTCTACCTGTCTCCGAACTTCTAGGGCGATCGACATGGCCGGCCGGACCGTCTCGAGGGCCGAGCGAACCGGCTCCGCGCGCCTCTGGATAGGCGTCCTGGGTGGCCCGGTTGCGTGGAGCCTGCAGATCCTGATCGGCTACAACCTCGAGGAGATCGCCTGCAGGACGGGAGCAACGAGTGAACGCATCCTGGGGGCCGACCTCGAAGCCATCATCGTGGGCCTCACCGCCGTCCTGATGGCACTGACCGTGCTCTGCGGCCTCATCGCCTACGGTTGCCTTCGGAAAATGACCGGGGAAACCGACGACACCAGCTCGCTGCGCGCCGTCTGGATGGCTCGCGCCGGAATCATCACCAGCGCGCTCTTCACGTTCATGTTGTTGCTCGGGCTGTTTCCCCCCTTGTTCCTGGCGACGTGCGAGCCGAGCCTGTGATGCTGGCGCACGGTCCGATCTCGCCGGCGAACCTGTGGACCACGTGGACGCTCGATCCCTTGATGCTGCTGGCCCTGGTCACCATGGGAGCGCTGTACGCGCGCGGACTCGCGGAGTTGTGGAAGGTCCGCTCGGGTCGCACGGTGAGCCGCCGCCGCGCGGCTTCGTTCTTCGCCGGACTCTTGCTGCTGCTCTTTGCTCTTGCTTCGCCACTCGACGCGCTCGCCGGCGAACTCTTTTCCGCCCACATGGTGCAGCATCTCGTGTTGATGCTGGGCGCGGCTCCGCTGCTGGTCTACGGAGCCCCGCTCCTCCCGGTATCGCTGGCGCTTCCGGCAGGCGCCCGGCGAAGGCTTCACTCGGTCGCCGGCTCGCCGCCGGGGCGCCGAACGAGACGGCTCTTGCTGGCGCTGCCCGTGGTTTGGATTCTCCACGCGGTGGTCCTCTGGATGTGGCATCTGCCCACCCTCTACGAGCTGGGATTGAGCAACGAGTATCTGCACGCACTCGAACACGCCACCTTCCTGGGGACGGCCACGCTCTTCTGGATCCTGGTCATCGGCTCGTTGCGGCGGCGCGATCTCGATCGCGGACTTGCCGCCTTTCTGACCTTCGCAACCGCGTTGCAGAGCGGAGCCCTCGGGGTGGTGCTCACCTTTGCGGCGCGGCCTCTCTACGAGGCGCACGGCAACTCCGCGGCGTGGGGTCTCGATCGCTTCGCCGACCAGCAACTCGCGGGCGCCATCATGTGGGTGCCTTCGGGGATCGTCTATCTCGTCACCATCGCCGTGCTGCTCTATCGCTGGCTCGAGGCCATGGACGCGCAGCCTTCGCTTTCTTCTGTGCGGCCCTTGCGAAGGGAGATCCCGGAGTGATCACCCGGGGGCTCGGCGTCCTCTGCTACGTTGGCGCTCTGGGCCTTAGCGCGTGTAGCTACTTTTCCGGCGATCAAACGCAACCCTCCAGAGCCCCCTTGCCCCAAGAGCAAACGGCCGACGTTGGAGAACGCCTGTACCAGCGGGATTGCGCCTGGTGCCATGGTAATGAAGGCGGCGGCACGAGCAACGGTCCGGACCTATTGACCGCTCAGAACGGCCCCGCGTTGACCGACTTCATGTTGAGGACGGGCAGGATGCCGCTCACCCATCCGGAGCAATCGACCGATCACGGCGACTCCCTGTACGACGAAGAGGAGATCGCCGCGCTCGTCGAGTACGTAACGAGCCTCGATGACGATCCGGGGCCCGCGATTCCAACGCCCCAACCCGAGGCGGCCGACCGCGCGCTGGGCGGCGAGCTCTACTTCGAGAACTGCGCTGCGTGTCACTCCGCAACCGCCGTCGGCGGGACGCTCACCTCGGAGCAGGCGGAGGACACCGCGGATCCGGTGCTGACTGGTTCGGACCTCGTCTCTCCCGGGCTGGGAGAGGCGACGGCTGTCGAGATTGCCGAAGCAATAGTCGGGGGGCCCGGTAACATGCCCGCCTTCGGCGACGAGACCCTCTCGCCGTCCCAGCGCGATGCGGTCGTGAGCTACGTGCTGTACATGCAGGATCCGAATGATCGCGGCGGCGCCCCGATCGGAAGGATCGGTCCGGTGGTCGAGGGAGCCGTTGCCTGGATCATCGGCCTCGGCCTACTCGTGCTTGCGGTGCGCTGGATCGGGACGAAGGCGGATGACACGTGAGCGAAAGGGAGAAGGCATCGAACGCCCGGGAGAGGAGCCACAGGCGCCGGCGCGCCATCGGCGCCGGCTTCATCGCCAGCTTCGCGGCATCCATCGGACTGTGCGTCGTCTATGCGCTGGGTGGTCATCCCCAACTCGAGGGAGCACTGCTCGGAATCTCTCTGGGCGGACTCGCGGTGGGACTCATCTTGTGGGGCAAGGAGCTGATGCCCAGTTCTCTGGTGGTCGAGGAGCGGGAACTCATTCCGCATCAGCGGGAGGAACGACCCGAGGCCGAGGAATCGTTCGACCGAGGCGCGGAAGCGATCAAACGCAGGAGCTTCCTGGCGAAGTTATTGGGTGGCGCACTGGCGGGCCTCGGACTGGCGGCCTTGTTCCCCATACGGTCCCTCGGAACGCGACCCGGCCGCTCGCTGTTCACGACGCCCTGGGGTGAGGGTGTGCGTGCGGTCGACAACGAGGGGCAGCCGATCACGCTCGAGGACCTCGAAGTGGGGAGCGTCCTGACCGTCTTTCCCGAAGGTGCAACCGACGACGCCAATGCGCCCGCGATGCTCATTCGCTTCGACCAGTCGGTGGACGCCGAGCTTCCCAACTCCGAGAGGGGCTGGACGGCCGAGGGCCTGGTCGCGTTCTCCAAGGTCTGCACCCACGCAGGCTGTCCCGTTGGCCTCTACCAGGCCGAGACCGAGCGTCTGTTCTGTCCCTGTCATCAGTCGGCGTTCGCCGTGTTGCAGGGCGCAGTCCCCGTGTCGGGCCCCGCGACTCGTCCTCTTCCTCAGTTGCCCCTGGGGATCGACGACGAGGGATTCGTCGTCGCGACGAGCGACTTTCCCGAGCCGGTCGGGCCGGGTTTCTGGAGGCGGCCGCGGTGATCCGGCGTCTGGCGCGATGGATAGACGACCGGCTCGGCTCATCGGCCTTCGTCGAGGAGTCCTTGAACAAGGTATTTCCCGATCACTGGACCTTCATGCTCGGCGAGATCTCCCTGTACTCGTTCGTCATCTTGCTCATCACGGGCGTCTTTCTATCCTTCTTCTTTGAGCCGAGCCTCGGCGAGACCGTCTACGGGGGGAGTTACGAACCCCTGCGGGGTGTCACGGTGACGGAGGCGTATCGCTCCACGTTGGACATCAGCTTCGACGTCCGGGCGGGGCTGGTCATGCGTCAGATCCATCACTGGGCGGCTCTCATCTTCGTGGCCGCGATCGTCCTCCACCTATGCCGGGTCTTCTTCACCGGCGCCTTCCGTCGTCCGCGCGAGATCAATTGGATGATCGGTGTCACGCTCTTGATCCTCGGGATCTTCAACGGATTCGCGGGCTACTCCCTGCCCGACGACCTCCTGTCCGGAATCGGCCTCCGCATCGCTCACTCGGTGGGGCTCTCCATCCCCTTCATCGGAGAATGGCTCGTGTTTTTGGTGTTCGGAGGCGAGTTCCAATCGGATCAAATCATCGGACGGTTGTTCGTTCTCCATGTACTGCTCATCCCCGCGGCCATAACCGCGCTGATCGGTGCTCACCTGGCCGTCTTGTGGCGCCAGAAACACACACAATTTCCCGGGCCGGGCCGGCGCGAAACGAACGTCGTGGGTTCGAGATTGTGGCCGACGTACGCGGCGAAGTCGTTGGGGCTGTTCTTTGCAGTTGCCGCGGTCTGTGCGGTGCTCGGAGGCCTGGTGCAGATCAATCCCATCTGGCTGTATGGACCCTTCGAGCCGCAGCAGGTAACCAGCCCCGCGCAGCCTGACTGGTATCTGGGATGGGTCGAGGGCGCGCTCCGAATCTTCCCCCCCTGGGAGGTGCGAGCGTTTGGATACGAGATCCCCAACCCCTTCTTCCCCGGAGTATTGCTGCCGGGGATCACCTTCGGCCTTCTCTATCTCTGGCCCTTCCTGGAGCGGCGCGCGACGGGCGATCTCGACGCCCATCACCTTCTGGACCGGCCTCGGGACAACCCTGCTCGGACCGCACTGGGTGCCGCGACCATCGCCTTTTACATCGTGGTGTTCGTGGCGGGGAGCAACGATCTCCTAGCCAAGTGGTTCGAGGTCCCGATCGAGACCCTGACCTGGATAACGCGGGTGATCGCCATCGTGACTCCACCGTTGGTGGGTTGGTTCGTCTACCGGCTGATGAGCGCGTTGCGCGCGAGCAACGTCGAGAGCCTGTCGGTGATGCCGTTGAGCGCACTCCGAAAGTCCCGCCCCTCGACCACCGGCAAGTCGTGACACCCTCGTCGGAGAACACCGATGTACGTCTAGAGGTGTTGCGCGCCGGCGACGGGCAGTGGGCCTGGCACTACGTAGACGAGTCCCGCGCGGTGCGACTGATGGCGAACGTAACGCAACCGACTCCCGAGGGAGCCGCGGCGTCGGCGCGCCGCTCCTTCCCCGACGTTGACGAGGTGAGGCTACCGTCGCCGCAGATGGATGCGCCAAGGGAGGATCGCACGCGCGAGTTGTTGCGTCTTGCCGCCGCGCTGTTCCTCATGGGGGCGCTCTTCGGCTTCCTATGGCGCCGGCAGGCTCGTTCGGCCGGGTGACGGTGATGGGGGCTACGGCATCGCCGTCCGGAGAAGTGCTCGCGAAATCGTCGGGAACCGGCAAAGTGTTCGTCACGAACTAATTGCTGGATATCGATCGGGATCGGTCGCTGCTTTTCGTGCGACGGGCCGACGAATATGCGGGAAGCTGTTGAGGGAAGGTCACGCGGGGATCCCGCCCCCTCGCACAGCCGGAGGTGAATCGCAGTGAAGGATCAGTCCAAGGATCGACGGAGGTCGCGCGACGCGCCCGACCCGGAGAGCGAGCAAAGCGACGAAGAGGAGTACGAGCGACGAAGCGAACCAAAGCTGCCCGACGATGCACCGGAGGCCGATGTTCTGGAGCAATCCCAGTCCTGGGGCGACGATGAGACACAGGAACGGCCCAGGATTCCCGACGACGCTCCGGAGGCCGACGTCTTGGAGCAATCCCAGTCGAGTGGCTACGACGACCAGGAGCGCAGAGACGATTAGTTGACGACTCGATCGGCCTTCAACGTACGAGCTCCTAGGTCTCCGGCTGCACCTCGACGATCAGGCGCCGCCCCACCTTCCTCACCCTCGTGCCGAACGCCGCGCAGGCCGAGGTCAGCCGTCGCGCGATCCAGTCGGCCTCTTCGCCCCTTGCGACCTCCGTTCGGGCGTACTCGAGTTGCAGCGGCAGGGCTTCGATCCGGCGCGGCCCGGATTCGTCGAGCGTGACCAAGCACAACAGACCGAGATCGTTCCGCATTACGGGGTCGACCGCGTAATCGTCGAGAAAGTCTCCGAGGTCGTAGATCACGGGCGGATTCATTCCGTGGAAGACGTGAGCGGAGTGACCCGCCACGAGCGTCGCACCCGCTTCGACGAGCGACCGCCCCGCGGCAACGATGCGCGGCAGGGGCTCGGTGACCATGTTCGGCCCCCAGTGCGGGCTGACGAGGACGATATCCCCGCGGTGACGCTCGATCGCAGCGACAAGCCATTCCGGTGACCCTCTTCGAAAGTCCGCCAGAGCCACGCCGGGGCGAGTATCGGTAGCTGCATAGTCTCGGGGATGATCGGTCGCACTCAACACTGCGAGACGCCTTCCACTCACGTCGAATAGCGCGGGGGCGCGTGCTTGCTCGGTATCGAACCCCGCTCCGACGCAGGCGATCCCCGCAGCGCCCAGGTGCATGAGCGTGTCCTCCAGAGCGTCGAATCCAAAGTCGAGAGCATGGTTGTTCGCGAGAGTCACGCAGTCCACTCCGAGGCGGACCAGCGTTTCCACGGCCACCGGAGGTGCACGAAAGAAAAAGGGTTTGTTCTCGTCCGGCCAGGGTTCACCCCGCTCCGAGATACAGCACTCGAGATTGAGCAAGAAGAAATCGGCCGCGGCCGTCACCTCTGCAATCTCGTCGGCTACCAACGCAGGAGCGGGCCGACGAGCGAGGGTCTCGGCCGTTCCGCGACCGAGCATCGTATCCCCGGCCAGGGCGACCGTGATGGCCATCGAGCAATCAGTCCTCGCGCTGAAGGAGCGTCCGGGTTTCTCGGGCTATCTCGAGATCCTCTCGGGCCGCGACGACGAGAGCCCGCACGGGTGCTCCCTCCTGCGAGATGTCCGCGTCGCCCGCAGCCCCCCGGTTGCGAGCATCGTCCAATCGGAGGCCGAGGAACTCCAACCCCCGGGCGGCAAGAGAGCGGATCTCGGGAGAACGCTCCCCCACACCACCCGTGAAGACCACGGCGTCCATGCCACCCATAGCGGCGGCCATGCGGGCGATGCCGGCCCTGAGAGCATGCGCATACACCTCCCGGGCGAGTACCGCATCGCCGTCGTCGTCTGCTGCCCTCGACAGGATCGCGCGCATGTCCGCGCTGCCGGCGAGCCCGGTGAGCCCCGAGTGCAACTCCAAGCCTTCCTCCACCTCGGCCGCCGTCAGGCCCCGCTGGGTCTGCAACCAGAGGGGAATCGAGGGATCGATCGAACCGGACCGAGTGGCCATCACCAAACCTTCCAGAGGCGTGAAGCCCATGGTCGTGTCGACGGAGAGCCCGTCCTTAACCGCCGTCAGCGAGGCGCCCGCCCCCAGATGGCAGGTAACGATGCGAACCTCCTTTAGAGGTCGGCTCATCATCTGAGCAGCACGACGGGACGCATAGGCATGAGACAGGCCGTGGAATCCGTAGCGTCGCACTCCGAAGCTTTCCCGCCACGGCAGCGGGATCGCATATGTGGAGACGGCATCGGGCATACCGGAATGGAAGCTCGTGTCGAAACAGGCCACGTGCGGAACCTCGGGAAGCGCCTTCCGCACGACGGCGATCGCTTCCAGAGCTGCGGGTTGATGCAGGGGGGCCAGCTCCGTGAGCGAGGCGATCTCCTCCTCGACCTCATCCGTGATCACTGCGGGCCGTTGAAATCGACGGCCGCCGTGCACCACACGGTGTCCCACCGCGTCGATATCTCGTCCTTCGAGCTGCCCGAGTGCTCCGGGATCCTTCAGACCTCGAGTACCGAGGTCGTCCGCCAGAACCGTCGCATCATCCGCATCGAGAAGACGCAGCTTGATGCTGCTCGATCCAGAATTGACGACGAGTACGCGCACCGGATCAGCCCTAGTAGGGCCAGGTCCAGCCGCTGATCTCCGGACTGTCGGCCCCCGTCCGGCGCGTGTACGCCCGGTGGCGGAGACGTTCATCCATCATGTGCTGCCGCAGAGCCGCACACCGGGACCCCAAGCCCGGAACGCGATCGATCACGTCGATAACCAGATGAAAGCGATCCAGGTCGTTGAGCATCACCATGTCGAATGGTGTGGTCGTCGTGCCTTCCTCCTTGTAACCGCGCACATGGAGGTTCGAATGGTTCGAGTGACGGTACGCCAGGCGATGGATCAGCCACGGATAGCCGTGATAGGCGAATATCACCGGCCTGTCCCTGGTGAAGAGTGCGTCGTGCTGTGAACCGGGGAGGCCGTGAGGGTGTTCGCTCTCGTCTTGAAGCCTCATGAGATCCACGACGTTTATGACTCGGACCTTCAAGTCCGGCAGATGCTTGCGCAGTAGATCGACCGCCGCAAGAACCTCGAGTGTCGGAGTGTCCCCCGCACAAGCCATAACGACATCCGGGTCTCCCCCGTCGTCGTTACTCGCCCAGTCCCATATACCGATCCCCCGCGTGCAGTGGAGCACCGCATCCTCCATGGACAGCCAGTTCAGCGTCGGCTGCTTCCCGGCGACGATCACGTTCACGTAGTCGCGGCTTCGAAGGCAATGGTCGGCGACCGACAGCAACGTGTTGGCATCCGGGGGCAGATACACCCTGATGATCTCCGCCTTCTTGTTCGCGACGTGGTCTATGAACCCCGGGTCCTGGTGCGAGAACCCATTATGGTCCTGTCGCCAGACGTGGGATGTCAGCAAGTAGTTCAGGGAAGCGATGGGTCTGCGCCAGGGAATCTCGTTGCTCACCTTGAGCCACTTGGCGTGTTGGTTGAACATCGAATCGACGATGTGGATGAACGCCTCGTAACAACCGAAGAATCCGTGACGTCCCGTCAGCAGGTATCCCTCGAGCCATCCCTGGCACATGTGCTCGCTGAGGATCTCCATGACGCGCCCGTCCCGCGCCACCTGCTCGTCTCCCTCGTGTATGTCCGCCATCCAGGTGCGGTTCGTGACGTCGAACACTCCGCCGAGGCGGTTCGACTCCGTCTCGTCGGGCCCGAAGATGCGGAAGTTCTGGGCGTCTTGGTTGCTTACAAGCACCTCACTCAGGAATCCGCCGAGGATGCGCGTCGCCTCGCTCGAGGTGGTGCCGGGGGTCGAAACTTCGACTCCGAAGTCTCGGAAATCCGGCAGCAACAGATCGCGGAGGAGCAGTCCTCCGTTTGCGGCGGGGTTGGCGCTCATCCGGCGGTCCCCCCGTGGAGCCAGCGCGCTTAGTTCCTCGGCGAAGCGGCCTCCTTCGTCGAAGAGCTCCTCGGGCCGGTAGCTTCGCATCCACTCCTCGAGGGCGCGGAGGTGATCGGGATTCTCCGCCAGCTTGGACAACGGGACCTGGTGGGACCGGTGGGTGCCTTCCACCTGAACGCCGTCGATCATCTTCGGACCCGTCCAGCCCTTGAGGGTGCGCAGCACGATCATCGGCCAGGTGGGCCGACGCCCGTCCGAGCCCGTCCTGGCGGCGGACTGGATGTTGCCGATCTCGTCCATGCACTCGTCGAGGACCGAGGCCATGAGCTGGTGGACCTCGGCGGGATCGTCGCCCGCCACGAAGCGCGGCCGGTAGCCGTAACCCTCCATCAACCGACGGAGCTCATCCTCCGGGATGCGAGCGAGGACGGTCGGATTGGCGATTTTGTAACCGTTGAGATGCAGGATGGGAAGCACCGCTCCATCAGTGACGGGGTTCAGGAACTTGTTCGAGTGCCAGCTAGTGGCCAGCGGTCCGGTCTCCGCCTCGCCGTCGCCGACGATGCAACAGACGACCAGGTCGGGGTTGTCGAAGGCGGCACCGAAAGCATGCGCCAGGCTGTACCCGAGCTCACCGCCTTCG
>JBOGWW010000204.1:0-4782 GCA_050693655.1 Actinomycetota bacterium
CCATGAAGACGAGGGACTTGACGATCTGGGCCACATCGCAGCCGACGCTCAGCGCCGCGTCCTTAGCGGTACGCGTTGGTGCACCGAAGCTCACCGGCCGGACCTCGATCCCCAGGGCGCGCCCTGCGGCGACCACGCGCTCGACCTTCGGATCACGTCCTCTCGCGCTCTCGGACATGGACAAGAAGATAGAGCACGGCGTGTGGGGGAACGGCAGACGCGAGAACGGCCCCCGAGCCTGAGGGGGCCGCTCTTCGTGAGGTCGCTCGGGATGGTCGCGGGTCCACGCCGAGCGGAGAACGATTCGCCTTTCTGCTGGCTTAGAGTTCGTACCCCCGAGCACCTCGCCAAAACCGGCATTTGGGACTACTTTTCGCGAATCAACCAAAGGGAGCAAGTCTGACTCTCAGGGACAGCGTCTGCGCCGTAACCGGCGCGTCCAGCGGCATCGGGTGTCGCACGGCCCTCGACCTCGCGGCGCGCGGCGCGCGCGTCTGCGTAGTCGCCCGGCGGCGTGACCGGCTAGAGGAACTTCTCGCCGAGCTGGGTGGATCCCGCGCGGGGCACTCACTCTTCGCGTGCGATGTGGCGCAGCGTGAGCAGGTGAAGGCGTTGCGGGAGCACATGGATTCCACCTATGGGCGCTGCGACGTGCTCGTCAACAACGCCGGCTACACGGACGGGCGGATCTTCGAAGGACCGAGTGACATCGAGCGCCTCGAACGGGTCATGGCGACGAACTTCTACGGGGTCGTGTACTGCACCGGCGAGCTGCTCCACTTGCTGCTCGCATCGGCGCCGTCGAGCGTCGTCAACGTCTCGTCCGTCGCCGGGCGATTGGGACTCGGCGGAAACAGCTCTTACTGCGCGAGCAAGTTTGCCGTGGCGGGCTTCTCGGAGTCGTTGCACATCGATCTCGCCGGCAGGGATGTCTGCGTGAGCTTGGTCGAGCCGGGCTTCGTGCCGACCGAAGGGTTCCCGCACGCGGACCTTAGGGCGCACCCGGTGATGAGACATGCGCTGAGCACCGTCGAAGACGTGTCGGCCGCGATCATCGACGCGATCGAGAACCGAAGGATGGAGCGGATCGTCCCGCGCTGGTATCACTTGCTGCAGTTGCCGCGCATCGTTCTGCCTCCGCTGCACCGGTGGGCCCTCTTGCAGCTAGGCCGGAGCCGCGCCCGGCGGCGGGGCCCGGATAAGGTGGGTGCAGGGAGGGCTGACCTCCAAGTGCTCGAGAGAGATAGTCGCCCTTAGCGCGTCCAGCTGAAGGCCCTGTCGCCGTCCCGACCGCGCGCGTAGTTGCGGTGAATCTGACCGGACAGCGGATACGACTGGCGCAGCAGCTCCTCGTTCGAGATCTGATGGAAATGATAGGCGTAGCCGCCGGCCGTGACGTCGACCAAGCCGTAGCCGAAGGGATAGTCACGGGGGATGGCCACCTCGGTCACCGGTACCTCTCCCAAGCGCCCCGACAATCTGTTTCGATGGGTGTGTCCGGCGAATATTCCGTTCACGTTGCCCGAGTCGCAAACGGCCCGCAACCGTCCGGAGTCCGCGTCGCGCAGCCCGAACACGATCGGCGGGAAACTCGTGAACGGCTGCGTCGGGTGGTGCAGAAACACGAACGCGGGGGGAGCGCCCGGGGTCGCCACTTCGGCAAGGAGCTCGTGCTGTGGAGCCGTTAGTGCGCCGCGCACGATGGCGCCGCCGTTTCCGTCCATGAACTGGCCCGTGACCAGGTTGTAGGGGGCGAACGGCGAGGCCACCTCCTCGGCCGAGTCCAGCAACACGAAGCGGTGGCGCTGGTGTTCGACCATGTGCCCGTCCGGTGCCCTGCCGAAGTGCTCGGTGAAATAGGCGCGTCCTGCGAGTCGCTCCTCGTCGGTCGAGTACATGTCGTGGTTGCCGGTGATGACCTCCCACGGCGTAGCGAGCTCGGTCATGAGCGCGGCCGCGCTTGCGAACTCGTTCCGGTTACCGTGATCGGTGAGATCACCGAGCTGGATCGTCAGCGCGGCCCCCGACGCGTTGATGTCGGCGATCGCCGCCCGGGTCATGTCCTCGCCGGTCGGGGAGCCGATATGCAGATCTCCCAGGATGGCGAAGCGGAACAGCACCTCGCCCGGAGGCTCCACCGGAGGGCTGGCGACCGGCTCGTAGGGAGGCGCAACCGGCAACTCGGGGACCCCGAGGATGGTCTTGTCTCGCTCGTGGAGCTCCTTCAGCCGACCGGCGCCCTCCGAGAGAAAGTCGCCGGCGTGGGCGCCGACCCAATCGCCGAGCCGCGCGACGAACCAGTCCGCGAGCGGTTCGCTGGGGTCTCTGCCCACCAGACTCGTTATCCAGACAGCGTGGGCCTCTGCAATGGCGACGTCCGTGCGCCGGCCGCGCTCGCCCAACTCCCGCTCGAAGATGCCGGCGGTCTCATCGGCGTTTCGAGCCGATGCATCGAAGCGTGCGTCGACGTCGATCCAGCGCCGGTACACGAGCGCTCGGGCGGTCTCGACGGCCCACGCGCTGCGCATCAGGTCGGTGATCACGTCCTGTTGGGGGTCGCGGCCCATGACCGGAGAATAAGGGGGTCGCGCTCGTAGATGGTCGCCTACAATCTCCGGCGTGTCCCGGAACAGCCGAAGCTCCCAGCGCGCCGACTGGGACCGCTATTTTCTCAATCTCGCAAGGGAGACTGCGACCAGGTCGAATTGCGTGCGCCGCCAGCACGGCTCCGTGATCGTGAAGAACCGTCGCATCCGTTCGACGGGTTACAACGGTCCGCCTTCGGGACATCCACACTGCAGCGACGGCGCCTGCCCGCGTGCTCAGGGCGAAACCCTCAGCGGCTGGGACTACGACGAGTGCATCGCGATTCACGCGGAGGCCAACGCCCTCCTTTACTCCTCGCCGGAAGAGCGCGAGGGCGCCACCATCTACATCACCGGCGTCCCCTGCTTTGGGTGCGCAAAGCTCATCGCCAACTCGGGTATCGAAGAGGTGGTCGCCGAGGGTGAGCCCTACAGCGGCTGGGACAAGGTCTTCAATTTTCTTCTGAACTCGCAGGTGCGCGTGCGATTACTCTAGGCTTCGGCGACCGGCTTTATCGCTTCGATCAGACTCGCGAACCGCTGACTTCTCACCGAGCGCAAGGCCAGACCGGCTTCGGTCAGCGCGACGACCAGCTCGCGCCGGGATTTCAGCAGCGTCGGCAACCTGCGCCCCATGCCGGGAGGGAGAGCTGCCGCCACCGGCATGGTGATGATCGAAACGAACAGGCAGGCACCCGGCGCGAGCACGCGCGCTAGCTCGGCGACCGTCTCCTCTAGGCCGGGGATCACCTGCAGTCCATTGGTGCAGAGAATGGCACCGAAGCTCCCCTCGGCGAAGGGTAGGTGGTGCGAGTCGGCCCGGACGGCGACGAGGTTGTCGAGGCCCGCCTCGGCCCCCGCTCGCTTCGCTCGCCGCACCATTCCGGCCGCGAGGTCGGCGCCGACGACGAGTCCCTCGTGAGCCGCGGCGGCCGCGACGGTGAAGAACGCGGTCCCCACCGGCATATCCAGCAGCGGCCGGCCTCCGGCGGTCGCGACCGCTCGCCGGCCCTGTTCGAGCGCGAGGTCGTTGAGGTCACCGCCGAGCAGGGGAAAGGCTCGGTGAACGACGAGCGGTTCGTAGATTCTGTCGGCCGACCACGAGTAGAGGTTGCCGATACCTCGTTTGATGACCTCTCGGCCGAGAGTCATCGCGGATCTATGCCCGCCGCCTCGATCAGAGCATCGAGCGTGCACTCCTCGGGATCCTTGTCCGTCCTCAAGCCCTTGAAGGAGGGCGCCCGGAGGCGAAGTCCCGCCGTCAGCTCGCGAAACTCCACGACCGCGACCAGAGTGGGTTCGCACCAGCGGGCGTTCCGCAGGGCCTTCCCGAAGCGGCTGGGAGGCAACCCCGTGGGGTCCTCGACGAAGGGGCATCTTTCCGACTCGTGCGCGTGCAATTGGGGCAGCAGCTCCTTCAGGGAGCGGTCGGAGAAGCCCGTCCCCACCGCTCCGATGAAGCGAAGACCCTCTTCGTCGTAGACGCCCGCGAGGAGTGCCCCGAAGGACGAGGAGCGGGCGCCCTCTCCCGGCGACCAACCTCCGATGACGATGTCGGCGTCGAAGGTGACCTTGATCTTGAGCCACTCGCGCGTGCGTTTGCCGACTCGGTACGGCGAGCCCATTCGCTTGGCCACGATCCCCTCGAGATTCTGCGCGCGCGCCGCATCCGAGAGCGCCCTGCCCTCCCCCCGAACGGCTTGGGAGACTTGAATCCGTCCGTGGGGCACGACCATCTCCTCGAGCAGCTCCCGGCGTCGCTCCACCGGTTCGTTGACCAGGTTCCGCCCGTCCATGTAGAGCACGTCGAAGACGATGAAGGACACGGGGAGCGAATGCATCGCGCTGGCGATCTGCTTCTGGTTTTGGAGGTTGATCCGGCTCTGGAGTTTCTCGAAGCGCGGCCGTCCTTTGTGAAACGCGACGACCTCACCGTCGACGATCGCGTCGAGCGCGACGAGCTGTTCGTGCATCGTCTGAAGTTCAGGGTAGGACGCGGTGATATTCCTGCGATTGCGGGACACGAGCATCGTCTCGCGCTCACACACCGCCAGCGCCCGGACTCCATCCCACTTCGGCTCGAACAGCCAGTTGTCGTCGTCGAAGGCCTCGCGCTCGAGCGTGGACATCATCGTTGAGAGCTCCGGTGGAGCCTCGGGCGCCGGCCGGTGGGACTTGCGAAAGAACACCAGCCACT
>JBOGWW010000205.1:0-3771 GCA_050693655.1 Actinomycetota bacterium
TCGACCTCGAAGAACTCCAGCTCCGTCCTGACTGCCTCAACCAGACCGGCGACGTCCTGTCTCTCCTCAATCGCTCGCCGCACCTCGGGAAGCGCGGCGATCTGGCCCGTCTCGTCGAGCAGATCGCGACGATCGGACTCGATGTTCTGCACGGCGGTCCCGAGTTGCGAACCGACGGTACGCAACTGCTCTTCACCGACGTTGTCGGAGATCACTCCCGTCAGCGAGGTGGACAGGACCAGCACCACGACGAGGAGGAGCGCCGCGAAAGACACGACGAAGCGCGCTCGGATGGAGTTGCGAGCGCTCTTTCCCAGCCACACGGCGAAAGCTACGTAGCCCAGTAGCTTCGCTCCGTGAGCAATATAGGCGTAGGTACCGACGATGCCCGACGAGATGTCGGCGCGCGGAGCAACCGACGTAAGCGCCTCGGAAAGCGCCAGCAGCACGGCCCCCACCGCAACGGCTTCCAGGAAGCTCCCGGGCGTCCGCCGGGCGCGACGCCACGCGGAGACGGCCGCCAGGAGGGCAGCCGCCGCCGGCAAGGCGACCACCGGCTCTCGAATCTTCAATGCAGCCGTTGCGGGCACGGCTCCCGACGGGCTCGGGCGGCCGACGGCAAGTCCTCCTGCAATCAGTAACCATCCCGCGGCCCTTGCGACCGCCATCGAGGGATCCCCGTCGTACAGAGCAAACTCGAAGCTGGCCCCATGCACGACGTTTGCCGCCGCCAGAATCAGGCAGCCCGCCGCGGTCATGTATCGACCGATCCGGCCCGCGTCCAGGCTATCGGGGCGCGCCAGAATGAGAACCGCGCTCCCCGCGAATACGAGGAAACCCAAGAACTCGACGGTGAAGTGCAGCGGCACCGCCAGGAAGCTCTCGAACATTGCCGTCAAGTCTCCCACCAAGCGCGGGGCGATCGTGAGTTTGGCGGATCAGACGGTGCCGGTCATGCAGGGCGCACCCCGGGGTGCAGCGGGCTACTCGCGCCCTTCCAAGTAATGCAGAGCGTCGTTGAAGTCGGCCACCTCCACGACCCTGATGTGGTCGGCGGCGGCCACCGCGGCATCATAGTTACCGGCCGGAGCCAGAAAGACCTCGGCGCCCTCCGCCTCGGCCCCGGCGACCTTCTGTTCGATTCCGCCGATTGCCCCGACCTCGCCACCACATCCGATCGTCCCCGTCCCCGCGATCTCACGACCACCGGTGAGGTCGTCGGGAGTCAGTTGGTCGTAGAGCGCGAGCGTGAACATCAGACCCGCGGAGGGACCCCCGATGTTGTCGGTGTCGAAGCTCACGTCCACTCCGGGGTCGAAGTCGAACCCCTTGTTGGTCATGAAGACACCGACGTAGGCCTTGCCGGGATTTTGGGGATTACGGGCAGTGTTCAGGGTGAAAGTCTCGCGCTCGCCGTCTCTCATTACCCCCAGTTGAACCTCGTCCCCCGGTTCGACTTCACCGATCTTCTCCGATGCATCACAGGTCGTCTTCACGGGCTCGCCGTTGACCTCGACGATCAGGTCGTTCTCCTTCAACGCTCCACCTGCCGGGGCCTGCTGATCAACGCCGACTATCTCCGCGCCGTCTCCACCCGGTGCCGGGTATCCGAGCGCGCCGAGTGCTACGACGCGAGCCTGTTGTTTCGAGATCTCCATCTCTTCGCGCTGCAGCTTCTCCTGCTCCTCGTAGGACTGTCCGCCCGTGACCTCCTCGCGCGACACGATTCGCTTCGCGGGATCGATCGCCGCTCTGAACCAATCCGCCACGGTGACCTGCGTATCCACTCTCACGGTCGTCAAGAACAAGCTGCCGTCCGACGAGTAGGTGCGTTCGCCCGACACCTCGACCAAGTCCTCGACGTCCCGGGCGGGGCCCGGCTCAAAGGCAAAGAAGACGGGGATGGGGACCCTGAACGAAGCCAGCACGAGAAGGGCAAGCACCAGTGCGGAGACGAGCGGACGCCAGCGCGAGCGCGCCCCTTGAGGGGGCGGCGGGCCCTCGGGAGGTTGATCGCGAATCTCTGTCTGGCTCTGCATGGACCTCAAATGCTAGATGTCGGGGGATTTAAGCGAGATAAAGCCGCACTCGACTCCGCCCGGCGCTGCCGGCCGACCTACGCGTGGAGAAGGACCGATTTTGCGCTCTCGAACGCCTCGAGACACTTACCCGCCCCCAGCACGACCGACTCAAGCGGCTGGTCGGTGATGTGCACCGGCACCTCGGCCGCCTGGCTGAGCAGCATGTCGAGGCCCTGCAGCAGGCCACCGCCCCCCGTGAGGGTGATGCCGTTCATGAGCACGTCCTGCACCAGGTCCGGAGGGCTCTGGCTGATGCAGTCGAGAGTCGCGTCGACGATCCCGCGCACCTGTTCGTCGATCGCGCTGCGCAACTCCTCTGAGGACATGACTATGTTCTTCGGAAGGCCCGTCGCTAGATCGCGTCCGCGCAACTCGGCCTTCTTCTCGTCGGCCAGAGGAAAGGCCGAGGCGATGGCGATCTTTATTCGTTCTGCGGTGCGCTCGCCGATAGCGAGTCGATACTCCCGGCGGATGTAGTTCTGGATCGATCCATCGAGATCGAAACCACCGAGACGCACCGCGGTGTTGGTGACTATTCCACCCAAGGAGATGAGCGCGACTTCACTCGTCCCTCCACCGATATCGACCACGAGGTTCCCCATCGGTTCGTGGATGGGAAGTCCCGCACCGATGGCCGCGGCCATCGGCTCCTCGATTAGATAGCAGGAGCGCGCGCCCGCCGACAGCGTTGCCTCCTCGACCGCACGACGTTCGACCTCGGTCAACGCGGAGGCAACGCAAACGAGCACGCGCGGGCGCGAAAGCCGGTTCACTCCGGAACGCTGAAGAATGAGGCGAATGAGTTTCTCGGTGATATCGAAATCGGAAATTGCGCCCGAACGAAGCGGCCGGACGGCGACGATGTAGCCGGGTGTCCGTCCGATCATCTGCCACGCCTCATCGCCCATCGCCAGAACGTCGCCGGTTTCCTTGTTGAGCGCGATCACCGTCGGTTCGGCGAAGAGGATGCCCTTGCCTCGTTGGTAGACGAGCGTGTTCGCCGTTCCGAGGTCGATTGCTAGATCGCGCGCCACCTGTACTCATTTCTGTCCGTAGGAAATCGTCTGCTCAGAGTCTAGTGACTCGAGGCGGTAATGGCTTGGAGTTTGCCGTTGCTCAGAACTGGCGCGCGGCTCGGCGGGCCGCGATGCGCCTCTTTGCGGCCGCCCGCCTCGCGGGATCTAGCCTCTCCGGCCTCCTATGCGCGGCGTGGGGAGTCGCCTTACGGCGCGTCGCCTCGATGCGATGGGGGGAGCGGCGGCCGGACCCACGCTGGGGGAGGGGCGGCGGGTTGGCAGGCTCAGAAAGAGCGTGCCAGCCGGCCCTGAAACCATCGACCGTCTGTAGGTGAGACTTCTGGCGGCGCTGCAGCATCCACAATCTGCCGATGGACAGCGACGCCGCGAGCACCAGGATGACCAGGTAAATCATGCCGCTTCTCCCTATGTCTTGATCGGCCGGCGCGCACTCACCCGCCCAAGCCGGGATGGCCCCGCGCGACGCCGGCTTTGCGCCGGATGGATTGCTCCCGCGACCGGCGCTCAGAACGATGAAACCCTACCAGAGACTCTTCCCACACCAGGGTGTTTTGACGGATCCCTTCATCGATGCGGTTACATTTCGCGGTCTCTATCTAGCCCGGCCCACGCCGTCGAGCGGCTCCCAGCGCACCCGCGGCCAAAGCGATCCC
>JBOGWW010000206.1:0-12654 GCA_050693655.1 Actinomycetota bacterium
GGCTACGAGATACCCACCGAACCACGGCGCCACGGCCACAACGATACCTGCCACGATCTCCACCCCTCCCACCGCGTACATGAACTGCTGCGCGGTGCCGGGGACGATGTCGTTCAGCCAGGGGGCCAGGTAGTCCGGCCAATCCACCATGAAGTTGAAGAACTTGTCGACACCGAAGAGGACCGGCGCCACCACGAATCCGAGCCGCAGCAGCGAGAAGCTCTGAAACACAGGATCCCGGAGAGAGTCACGCCGAGCATGCATCGCCATCATCAACCACCTCCTAGTTTTGGTTCTAACACCAGCAAGTCTTTGTGTTACATTACACGCATGAACCGGATGTGCAAGCCCACCGACCCCGAAGTGCAACTCGGAGGGCCCCCGCCGAGGAGGTCTCGATGCTGAAGAAGCTGCGCCGATCCATTGACACGCTGGGGATCCTCGACGACGACCTTCGCAGGCGGCTCTACCTCTACGTGCGCAAGCAGGCCCGTCCCGTGACGCGCGACGAAGCGGCCAACGAGGTCGGCACGTCCGTCAAGCTCGCCGCGTTCCACCTCGACAAGCTGGAGAAAACCGGGCTTCTCAACGCGCACTATGCTCGCAAACCAGGTCGCTCTGGACCGGGAGCGGGACGAAGCTCGAAGTTCTACGAGATCTCCGAGCTCGAGATCGACGTCAGCATCCCCGAACGGAGCTACGACTTCGTGGGCGAGATCCTGGTCGCCGCGATCGCCTCGGAAAAGAAAGGGCTCGACTCCCGGGAGGCGGCTCTTCGCATCGCCGGGCGCCGCGGACGGCAGATCGGTGAGGACATCCGGGGTGAGCTCGGACGGCGCCGACCCGGACGCGACCGAGCGTTGAGCGCGGCCGAAGACCGCCTCGCCGAACTCGGCTACGAGCCCTACCGGTCCGATCCCAAGACGGTCTCGCTGCACAATTGCCCGTTCCACAGACTCGCTCGCCAGGCTCCGGAGCTCGTTTGTGGCATCAATCAAGCCTTCATCGATGGACTCCTGCGCGGCTTGGGGAACGAGTCTGTCGAGGCGTCCCTCGAGCCCGTGGCCGACCAGTGTTGCGTCAAGCTCAGGAGTGCTCGATGACGCTCAACGGCTCCTACGCAACTCGGGACGAGACGATCCTGGCTCTGCCCGACCTGGCCGTGGATGATCTCAGACCGGGACCCGATCTCGCTCCCGTCGAGGCGGCCGCAGCGGACCTCCTCGTTGCCCTAGGCGTTGATGTAACCCGTGGAGGCACGTTGGATACCCCCCGTCGCGTCGCTCGCATGTACGCCGAGCTCTTGACCCCGCGCGCCTTCAAGCCGACGACCTTCCCGAACGACGACGGCTACGACGAACTCGTCCTGGTACGGAACATCCCCTTCGTGTCGCTGTGCGAGCACCACATGCTCCCCTTCCAGGGGGTCGCCCACTTGGGTTACCTGCCGGGAGACCGCATCATCGGCCTCTCCAAACTGGCGCGGCTCGTCCACTATTACGCCCGTTCCCTTCAGGTGCAGGAACGTCTGACCAGACAGGTGGCCGACTGGTTGCGAGACGAGCTGGCACCAAAGGGCGTTGGAGTCGTGCTCGTTGCCGAGCACCAGTGCATGACCATCCGGGGCGTGCAGGCGACGGGGGCCGAGACCGTCACCTCGACGATGTACGGACTGCTGAGAGACAACCCAGCCTCACGCCAGGAGTTCCTCGATCTCGCCGGCATTCATACCTAGGAGGAAACGATGAAGCTGTTCCTGGACACCGCAAACCTCGATGAGATCCGCGAGGCCCACCGCTGGGGTGTGCTGCGTGGAATCACGACGAACCCCACCCTCGTGACGAAGGAGCATCGAGACTTCCTTGTTCTCGTCAAGGAGATCTGCGCCCTGGTGGAGGGCGAGGTCTCGGTTGAGACGGCCTCGGACGACCCCGAGGTGTTGATACGGCAGGCTCACGACATCCGGCAGATCGCGGACAACACGATCGTCAAGATCGTTTGCACCCCCAACGGTCTGGCCGCAACCCGCAGGCTCGCCGACGAAGAGATAAGGGTCAACATGACCCTGGTGTTCTCCCCCGCTCAGGCTCTTCTCGCAGCAGAAGCGGGTGCCTATATCGTTTCTCCGTTCATAGGGCGGCTCGACGATATCTCCGTGCAGGGTCTCGAAATGCTGGCGGAGATATCCGCGCTCTACGACGTCCAGGGCTATGCCACCCAGATCCTCGCTGCGAGCCTGCGTCATCCGCTGCATGTGGTCGAGGCGGCGCGCCTGGGCGCCGATATCGCAACGGTGCCCTTCTCGGTCTTCGAGAAGCTCGTCCATCATCCGCTCACCGACGCCGGCTTCGAGAAGTTTCTCGCAGACTGGAACCAGGCCAGGCCCGACATCGGTGAACTGCCGCAGTCGTACGACCAGCCCTTCCATCTTCGTAAGGAGGCCAAGAGTGCTTAGGCAGGCCGGGCTCGTCTCGGAAGATCCCCAACACGGCCCATCGTCTCCCCCCACTCCGCGCAGAATCCTGCTCACCGGCGGGACGGGTGCTCTCGGCCATGCCGTGACCAAGCGGCTACTAGAAGCGGGCCACAGAGTGGCAACCACCTGGCGGGCCGAGCATGAACGAGGGCATTTGATCTCGGACCTCGATCCGCTCGACGAACAGCTTCTTTTCGTACCCGCCGACGTGACCGATCCCGTATCCGCCGGCTCGGCCGTCGACGCGGTCGCCGCGCGGCTCGGAGCCATCGACGTACTGATTCATCTCGTCGGGAGTTGGAAAGGCGGCGAGGAGGTACACGAGCATTCACTCGAGACCTGGACGAGGATGATCGAGATCAACCTCACCTCGGCATTCCTTTGTTGCCGGGCCGCGCTTCCGTGGATGCGCAAGAACGGATGGGGAAGGATAGTCCTCGTCTCCTCCCGAACCGCGCGCTTCAACCGCACCGGGCAGGCGGCCTATTCGATCGCCAAGGCCGGCGTCGGGCTGCTTGCCGAGGTGATCTCGGAGGAGAACCGATCCTTCGGCGTCACCGCGAATGCCGTGGCTCCTTCCGTCCTCGACACACCGGCCAACAGGTCGGCAATGCCCGAGGCAGACCATTCCACCTGGATTCCCACCCACGACGTCGCGGCCGCCATCGAGTTCCTGTGCTCGGAAGAGGCGGGGCACCTGAGGGGGGCATGGCTGCCCCTGACGGGAGCCGTCTGATGCCTTCGATTGCGAGCTGAGGTGATGGATCAGCTACCGATCGCCGACTATGCACTTATCGGGGACACGCGGACGGCCGCGCTGTGCTCTTCGCAGGGATCGATCGACTGGATGTGCGTTCCCCGCTTCGACTCCGATCCGGTGTTCGGGCGCCTCGTCGGCGGCGAGGATTCCGGCCGCTTTTCGATCGCACCCGAGTACGCGACATCGACGTCCCGCGCCTACCGCAACGAGTCCGCGGTCCTCGATACGACCTGGCGAACCGAAACCGGCGAGCTCGTTCTCACCGAAGGAATGGTCCTGGATGTCCGGGCAAGGCTTCTCCCTCAACTCCTGCTCACACGGCGGGTCCGGTGCACCAATGGGACGGCAACCGTGCGGATCAACTTCGATCCAAAGCTGGGATTTCCGGGCCGCAGCCCGAGCGCGGAGCGACGCAACGGCGAACTCGTATGCAGCTGGGGCTCCCTGGCGGTCGCGCTTCGGTCCCAACCGGATCTCGAACTCAGACCCGGACGGGAACGAGTCGTCGAGCTGCACGCGGGGGAGCAGCTGACTCTCGTCATGACGGTGGCGGATCGCGCACCCCTCGTCCTCGTTCACCCGGAGACGGCCTTTGCGGAACTACAACGGACGGAGGCGTGGTGGCGGCAGTGGTCCGGCGGTCTGGTCTACGGTGGCGAATTCCGCGATGCGGTCGTGCGCAGCCTGATAACGCTGCGCCTGCTGACCTATTCGCCCTCGGGCGCGCCCGTCGCTGCGCCGACCACGTCGTTACCCGAAGTCTCGGGTGGTATCAGAAACTGGGACTACCGGTTGTCGTGGCCGCGCGACGCGAGCATCGGGATCGGAGCGTTCCTGGGCGTGGGCAAGACCGAAGAGGCCCACTCTTTTATGCACTGGTTGCTGCACGCAAGCCGCCTGACGCGCCCCCGCCTCGAGGTGCTCTACACGATCTACGGGAGGCCCGGGCCGAAAGAAAGAAACCTCTACGAGCTGCCCGGATACAACCACAGCCAGCCCGTCAGGGTCGGGAACGCGGCGCACTCCCAGCATCAGCTCGATGTCTATGGGTGGGTGGTGGACGCCGCGTGGCTGCTGTCCCGGTCGAAACGCGGGCTGCACGCGGAAGCCCGGCGCGCGGTGGGAGGCTTCGCCGACTTCGTGTCGAAAACGTGGAGCGAACCGGACGCCGGGATCTGGGAGGTACGAGGGGATTCCCATCACTACGTCCACTCCAAGCTCATGGCCTGGCTCGCCTTGGACCGTGCGACCCGCATCGGCAAGCACTACACGGAGCAGCCTCACCTCATTCGTCGTTGGACCACCGAGAGAACCTCCCTGGCCTCCCAAATCAAAGCCAAGGGATTCAACGCGCGGCGCAACGCCTACGTTTGGAAGTACGGCTCGGAGCAGGTCGACGCCGCTCTGCTGCTCCTGCCGGTAGTGGAGTTCGAGGACGGGGCATCGCCGCGCGTCGCCGGTACTGTAGAAGCCATCCAGCATGAACTGGACGCCGGCGATGGCTTGCTCTATCGCTACGCGCCCGGAGCGGACGGTCTCGAGGGCTCGGAGGGCGCCTTCCTACCCTGCTCTTTCTGGCTGGTCCAAGCCCTCGCGCGACTGGGCAGAGTCGAGCAGGCCAAGCGGCTCTTCGAGCGCCTGTTGAGGCTCGCAAACGACGTAGGCCTGCTCAGCGAGGAGATCGACCCGGCGACCAAGCGGTTCCTCGGCAATCATCCCCAGGCGTTCACTCACGCGACGGTCGTCCAGGCCGCGCTCGCGTTGCGCGCCGCCGAAGACTCGGTCCCAAGACTGCCGGCCGGGACGATGGTGAGGTGATGGACTGGGCCGGCTGGGCGACGTTCGGTTTCGTCGCCACCGTCGCGCTCACCGCTCTGATGGTGGGGGCCCAGCTGGCGGGGCTGACGCGCATGGACATACCGATGATGCTCGGCACGATGTTCGTAGAGGACTCCGATCGCGCGCGGGTGATCGGCTTTCTGGTCCATCTTCTCAACGGGCAGGTCTTTGCCCTGTTCTACGCGGCGGGCTTCGTGTTGCTCGAGAGGGCGACCTGGTGGCTGGGGGCGGTCTTCGGCGCGTTCCACGGGTTCGCTGCCCTGACCCTGATAGTGCCGCTGCTCCCCGGGATACACGCACGCATGGCCTCGGAACGAGGCGGTCCCGAACTCGATCAGGTACTGGAGCCTCCCGGGCTACTCGCCTTGAACTATGGGAGAGAAACGCCTCTTGTGGCTCTGGTCGCGCACGTCATCTTCGGCATGATTCTCGGCACCTTCCTAAATCCGTAGCGTGGATCCTCGAGGAGTGATCTGACGAAAACAACAGAGCGGCAGCAAAGCTTCACGATCTTCACGATCGGCCATGGAGCGCGCTCCGAAGCTGAGTTCCTGGAGGTGCTTCGCAGCGCAGAAATAGAGCTGCTCGCCGACGTTCGACGGTATCCGGGTTCCCGTCGCCACCCGCACTTCGGGCGCGACGCATTGGCAGCCGGCCTTTCCCGAGTCGGGGTCACCTACGAATGGTGGGGCGAGTCGTTGGGCGGACGCAGAACGATGGACGACGCTGCGGCCAACCGCCATGTGTCCTGGCGCAACGACGCATTCCGCGCCTATGCGGGTTACATGGAGACGCCGGTCTTTCGAGACGCGCTGGAGGCTCTCATCAAGCGAGCTCGGGAAGCGCGCGTCGCGGTCATGTGCGCCGAGACGTTGTGGTGGAGATGTCACCGCCGCTTGATCGCCGACGCGCTGGTGGCTGCGGGACACGAAGTCATACACCTCGGTCTCGGCAAAGACCAGGCTCACCGCCTGAGCGAAGCATGTCGAATCGACGAGAACGGCCTGCTCGTATACGACGGAGCCGCCGGCCACCCCCCGGCCTGAACCCGGTCGCTGGTGGCCGACCGTCTGGCTGACCCTGCTCCTCATGCCGGGCGGCAAAGCTCATGCAACCAGCGGTGTCCTGCCGCGGAAGGCAATCGCTCTTCCCCGCGACGGGTGTCGGAGGCACTCGAACGGATCAGCCCCCTCGTTTCCGACTCGGCCCGCTGTTCGTGGACCCGACGACTGTACGGATGCCGCGCCCAAGCGCGCTTCCCAAAGAGCAAGTGTGGACGCGCCCGTCCGGCTGACCCTGCTCGAGGTCGATCAGGCCCTACGGAGTGCCTTGATGAGATCCCACTTGCCCATCTTCGACCGTCCGGCGATGTTCTTCTTCTTCGCCGCCTCGTAGAGTTCCTGACGGGTCCGGTCCTCAAGCGAGTGACCGGGGTTGCCGCCCCTCTTGCGCGCCTTCGCCGCCTGGCGACCCATGTCCCGCCGGGTCTCCTTCGGCAGGTTGGCCAGCGTGCGCTTGGAGCGGGCTCCAGCCTGAGCCTTCTTGACGTTTCGCTTAGCTGCCTTGCGCTGCTTGGTTGAAGCCATGTTCTCTACCTCCGTTCCTCGCGTACCTTCAGCGCGTACCCGTCGTCGGCGCACCGCAACCAATCCAAAGATGGCTTCAGCGGCGGCGCATGAGGGGCCGCGCGTACCAGAACCAGGCGAACCACAAGGCCGTCAGACCCGCGATCCCGACGCCCCAATTCGTGTCGAACACGACGGCAAGCGCGACGAACAGGGACACGCAGATCGCCAGCGCCAGCAGGGCGAGACCCGCTATCGCCAAACGGTTCGAGTGAAACAGCAGCCACTCCTTGTTGCCGCCGCGGAAGTTGAGCCGGTGGCTCGACGTGGGAGCGATCAACAGGGCCGTCGCCAGTGCCGCCAGCACCAGACACAGCCCGTAGAAGCCCCTTTCCGTATCGGTGAGTCTGGAGAATCCCTGACTGAAGGGAATGGTCAGGAGGAACGCGAAGAGGACCTGGACTCCCGGGATGGCCACCCGCAGCTCCTGCAGTGGCTCGATCAGCTCCCTGTCGATGCGCTGCTTATGTGATTCATCCGAACGCTCCCGGGATTCCCTATCGTTCATGGCGTTCGGCTAGCCGCCGGGCGCCCTATCGGCGACCGGCTCGAGTCCGGATTCGTGGGCGCAATGAGCGCAACAGTAGATATTGCCCTCACCCTGAACGCCGTGCCCAATGACGGTGCAGCCGCAATGCGCGCACCGCGGAGCAAGGGCGTGGATGGCGCATTCGAAACTATCGAACGTGTGCGTGCCGCTCTCACCCGGCATCGAAACTGAGAACGCTCCGTCGTAGTCGTTCCCACAGGTCTCGCATTGAGCCAAGGCACTCGCCTCCTATGCTCGATCGGTTCTTGCCGTCTGTTGGATGACCGCCATCGGTATCGACCTCAGCCGCATGGTCGCCAGAGCTATCGTTGCTCCTGGCTCTCGTCTCCGAGATCGCGGCCTTGATCTCTTTGGCCGAGTGGTTCTCTGGGGGCCGCCAGGACCTCGTCGCCTTCGTCGCCTGCTTCCTCTAGCCGGACGGCTGCTCGCTTGTGCTCACCCGCGACGCCCTTGACTCGATCCACCTCGTTCATGCGGATGTCCAGGCAGGAGGGGCAGAGCTTCTCGCGCTCACGACTGGTTTGTTCCTCCGTGAACGCCTCTTTGAGTTGTCTGGTGGGAAACTCCCGTCCGCACCGATCACAAACAAAGGTCCCTTGCACGTGGCCTCCTTTTGGGTCCCTCCCTTAGTACCCCGTTCGGTGCGAGCGGAATCAAGCAGCTCGAGCATCGGTTGATCGCCGGTGGTGCTCGAGACGTCCGGCGAACCGATTCATGTTCAAGAGTGCCTTCTCTCGCCCGGGATGATCGCTATTGGGTCGTTCCGGCACAAAGAAGCGCTTAAGGCATCACGTTCTCTGCGCCACCGTGAAGACCAGCTGGGCGGCATCTCCCAGCACCGGCTTGGCCGCGTCGGGAATTGGGAGGGTCGCCGTGCCGTCTTGGAAAAGCAAGGGCTCGTGGGTTATGGGGTCCTGGTCGGCGATCACGCCCGCGACCTCGGAGTTCCACGCGGTCCAGGCCCGCAGCCCCTCCCTTTCGCCACCGTCCGCTTGTCCCACATCGACGATCAGGCTGTCGTCCCAATCGGCGGTCTGCTCGAGATGGTCGTTCCAAAAGAAAAAGCCATCCTTCTCCTCGAGACGGAAGACCTTTAAGTGCAGCGCGTAGCGGCAGCGCTCGGGCAACTCGTTCGTTGCGTCGGGATCGAATCGATTTCTGTCCAGAAGGAAGACTGTGGTGAGAGGGACGGGAGCATCGGCCGTATCCCGTCTTTGAATTTGCTCCATGTTCAGTTGGATCGGGCAGTGATGCGCCGCAAGCTGTTCGTGCATCACGATGGGAAGGCCGCGCACCGACAGCCTGATCTCGGCCTGCCACGACTCCTTGACGTCGCGCTTCGGGGGCGGCAGCTTCAGATTACGTAGCTCGACCCGCACCTCGACTTCCCCGAATAGAAAGCGCCTCAGATTCTGGTACCCCTCTTCCGAGTTCACAAGTCCGTAGCGACCGGAATGAGCGCGATGCACGAAGGCTCGATGGCCGTTTCGTACGTAGGCGTTATCGATCATGACCAGACCATCGCTCTTGGGACCGACGAGCTTCCTGGCGATGCCGTAATCCTTTGCGTCGGTGCCGATCAGGCAGAAGACCCTCCTTGAGTCGAAGGCCTCGGCCGGTATCTCGTGCGGAAGCCAGCCCTCGGGAGCCTCGTCGCCCCACCTTGCCTGCGGGTGCAGGTAGCCGTACATCATCGTCGGAGAGAAGATGTCCGAGCCGTTGGGACCAAAGGTCTCCAGCGCCCAGTCGATAAGCCCGCTTCCAGCCTCGAAGCCGATGCCCCCATGCGGAGTGCCGAAGGTGAACAGACGGTCGACCAGCTCCTTGCCGGGAATCCGATCTTGCCCTTCGGCGTCTTTCTGGAAGGAGATCTTCTGCAGCATGCAGCGGCACACCAGTCCTCCCATCGAGTGGGCCAAGAGGTAGACCTTGGGTGCTCCTGTCTTCGCGAGTACGAGCCGTAGGTAGTCGTAGAGGCCCCCGGCCGCGGATTCGATGTCGAAATCTACCGGCTCCTTTCCGAACGTCGTCGCGGACGCGTCGTAGAAGCGGTACACCCAGATCGAGTTCGACTTGACCCCGCCGTCCCGGCGCGCCCTGAGGTACGCGGTTTGATCCCCCTGAACGAAGAGTTCGTAGCCCTCATCGTTGATCAGTCGCAGCATGGGACTTTCAAACTGATAGAAGCGCGGGTCTCCGTCGCCGTCGGTACGGACGTGCGTGGAGCCGGTGTTGAATCCGTAGAACGGATCGTCCACCTGCTTGTCGATACCGCTGGTGCCCCCCGCATAGCCTCTGACGTAGATGATGGGCAGCGTGGCCGGCATGGATCCCCCCTGGTCACTCGTCACGGACGAGCAAGCTTTTCTCACGAGGGGCTGTCAGGTCAACACGCGCCAGGTTTCCTCCAGGTGCTCGGTTCGGGGACCTCGGGCGTCAGCCGAACGGAGTTTGCTGGTGCAGCGCGAGTTTCCATCTTCCGTTGGCCTTGACGTAGGCGCTTGTCATCAACGCCACGTACTCGCCTTGACCCTCGCGTTGCGCGACGACCTTGTAGGTCACCAGTGCGCTGGATTCGGTGAGCTCGATGACTCTCGGCTCACTGATGTCGAAGCGGGACCAGGGGATCACATCCAGCGATTCGACGGCCTGCTCCCGCGTCAGCGTGCCGACGGGAGCGGGCAGGATCATCACGGCATCCTCGGTAAGGATGTCGTCGTAGAAGGACACCGGATCCCCGCCGGAGAGCGCCCTCCAGCCGTCCTGCTCCAGGTCCAGCAGCGTCCTCTCGAGGGTCAAAAAGACCACCTCACATTGCGTAGGAGTTTTCGACTGCCGCGCGCGAGGTTAGCGCGGATTGCCCCGGGCCCACCCCGGCTTGAGCGTGCGTTCTTACTCAACCCTGTGCAGAATCTTCCGTCCAGCGGAGGTTTGTGCACGGAGAACGAGCACGGACCAAGTTAGCAACTAGCGCGACGTTCTTGGGTTCAAGAAAATGCGGGTGCCGGGAAGGGGGCCGCTTCCACTTCGATCTCGGTCATCCGGGACACGTACGCTCGGTAGTGATGTCGCGCCTCGCCGTGCCTGCCGCACGAGGTCAGGGCGGAGACCAGCCCGAGGTTCGCCCCCTCGACGTAGGGGTCTCGCTCGAGCAGGCGCAGGAAGTGGGGGATGCCCGCCTCGTGGTCCCCGGCCGCCACCGCCGCGCGCGCGAGTGCCGAAGATACCGATATGAAGGCCGCGCGCGCCTCCTCGCGGAGTGGGATCGACCAGTCCTCGTAGAGGTCCTCCTCCAGGAAGTCGCCCGCGTAGGTCGCCTCCGCGGCAACGAGGAGATCATGGGCCTCCGCGGTCCTCCCCTGACGTTCGAGGTCGAGTCCCGCATCGGCATCGGCAAGAAAGGCCTCGACATCGACCGCTACGGAGGACAGGTCCAAGGCTACCGCGTCCTGGTCGGAGACGATGAAGCGCTCGGGCGGGAAGAGGCGGTCCGGGTCGAGCGCGGTGCGCACGATCGACAGCGCAACGGAGAGCCTGTTGGCGAGCTTGGCGGGGTCCTCGTCGGGCCACAGGGTTTCGGCCAGAAGATCGCGCGGCGTGGGGCGGCCCCGCCGCGCGACCAGCAGCTTGAGCAGGTCGCGGGCTTTCTTCGACTGCCACTCCGCAGCGGGGACGGGCCGGCCGTTTCTGAGAACCGCGAACCCCCCGAGCGAGCGAATCTGAACGGGCGCGGCGTCGGAGCGAGGGATGCATGCAAGCACACCCGCGGCCGGGGCCTGCATGCGGATTCCGAGACCCGCGAGGCGGCGTTCCGCGCGCGCCGCGAGAGCACGCGCCTCCGGGCCGGCTTGAAGGCGCCCCAAGGCAAGCTCGTCGGCCGCGACCCCCAGGCCGTCGTGTATCTCGCGGCGGATCGAGAGAGCCTCGTCGAGCCGAGTGCGTTTGGCATGGGGATCCGAAGCCGAAAAGACCTGCAGCTCCAGCAACTCCGCGAGGCGAGGGCGATCGCGCGTCTCCCGGGCGGTCGCGGCGGCGCTCTCCGTGATGCGTGCGGCCTCCTCCCCATCATCTCGGGCGAGAGCCACCCATCCCGCGGTGAGTAACGAGCCCAGGTGATCGAATCCCGGGCCGAGCGATACGGCGCGACGGGCCAACTTCGAGGCGGCTTCGGGATCGTCGCCCGCCAGGACTCGAGCCAGTCCGGCGAGCGCAGGCGTGAGCACCTGGCGGTCACCCGAGATCTCCGAGAGTTCGATCGCCTCCTCGTAGCACGCCCGGGAAAGGGTCAGATCGCCGCGCACCCGGTAGACGTCACCCAGGTTCCTGAGAGGGTGACCGACATCGAGTGACCCCAGGTCTCGGTACACGGCCACCGCCTTCTTGTTGTCGGCGATCGCCTCATCCACCTGGCCGAGGTGAAAACGAACCGAGGCACGGTTGGACAACCCCAGGCCCAAGAAATAAGTGAAGCCGGTGAGCTCGGCCAATCCCGTCGCGGCCTCGAGCTCTCCGAGTGCCTCCTCGTAACGGCCCTCGTCATCGAGGTGCGAACCGCGGTTTGTGCGGATACGAATCATCTGCAGCACGTCGCCGGCGCGCTCGGCGGAATCCAGAGCCAGGCGATAGTGGCGATCTCCCGCTCTGCGGTCACCCTCCAGAGCCGAGGCGAGCATGGCGAGCACCGTGTAGACGGCCGCAAGGGCCTGCGGGTCTCCCGAGAACTCAGCCGCCTCGCGCGCCCTTGTCACCTCCGCGCGGCAGCCGTCCGCGTCCCCCTTCGCCCAGTGGGAGGAGGCACTCCACGCCAAAAGGAGCGCCTCGTCGCGCGGGGCGGTGCCGTCTACGCGGCCACGCGCGTAGATCTTGAGTGACTCGTCGATTTCGGCACGGAGATAGTGAAGCAGTCCCATCCTCCACGCGAGGCCGGGGGGCAGGACCTCCTCGTTGTCCGCCGCTCTCCGGTAGCACGCCAGCGCTTCGGTCCAGTCGCCTCGAATCTGCCGGGCCTCTCCGGCCAGTTGCTCGAGCTCTGGGGTCATGAGGTCGCCCGCCAACAGATCGGTCGCGGAGATCAGATGGTCGGCGTGCCCCGAGCGGAGCATCTCGTCTCCACGCTGCTGGATGATGCGAGCAATGCTGGGTTGGTCCGCTGCGGCGTGAAGGGACTGTATTGCCGAATCCAGGTCGCCGCGCGCCTCAAACCACCGTGCCGCTCGCAGATGAAGCTCGCGAATCTGATCGTCCGTCAGCGGCCAGTGATCGATGGCGAAATCGCGCACCAGGGAGTGCAGAACGATCCAATCACCAGCGTCGCTTTCCAGTCGTACAAGAAACCCGCGCCCCAATAGTTCGCGCACGGCCTCGGTTACATCTTGAATGCCGACCGCTTCGCACAGTTCAGGAG
>JBOGWW010000207.1:0-13447 GCA_050693655.1 Actinomycetota bacterium
CCTTGAAGCCGAGACCCACCACGAGAAAGCCCATGACAACGACGAGCAGTGTGAAGTCCTCCGCGGGAAGGCTGGCGAGAGTCGTCGCCATGCCCTCGGCGCTCGCCCCGGGATTCGCGCTCCCGTACATCTGGGTGGAGCCGATGGCCCCGTAGACCAGGGCGATTCCGAGCAGGAGGAAGGCCGAGGAGAACGCGCCGAGCAGGAAGTACTTCATCGCCGACTCCTGGCCCGTAAGAGAAACGCGGCGAAAGCCCACGAGCACGTAGAGAGCGAGGGAGAAGGTCTCGAGTGCGAGGAAGACCATGATCAAGTCGGCCGCCGACGCCATGAGCATCATCCCGGCGACCGCGAACAGCAGTAGCCCGTAGAACTCCGACTCCTCGATGCCGTCGCGATGCAGATAGCTCCGTGACAACCAGACGGTTAGAAGCCCGAAGACGGCGAGCGTGATCTTTACGAAGGTCGCGAAACCGTCCACCGCGATCATGTCGCCCAGTTGCAACTCGGTGGTACCCCACGCCTGCGCGGCCAAAAAGATCGAGACACCGAGCGCGATCGTGGACAGGATCCAGAGGTGCCATTTGTTCCTGCTCTCACCGAGCACAGCATCGACTATGAGGATGAAGAGCGCACCGATCACGAGCGCGATCTCGGGCGCTATGCCGAGAAGCTCGACTTCCGGCTTGTTAAGGCCCACCGGCTTCCTCCACTTGCCCGGGGATCATGGACGAATCCTGTAACTGCGACACGACCTTCTCGGCCGAGGGCTCGATGCGGTCGAGGAAGGGTTTGGGGTAGACCCCGATCAACAGGATCAGCGCCATTACGGGGGCCAGCATCAACCACTCACGCGGACCCATGTCGGGCAGCGTGGCATTGGCCTCGTTCGTCACCGGACCGTGAAAGACCCGGCGGTAGGCCCACAGCAGGTAGATCGCCGCGAGCACGACCCCGAGGGTCGCGGGCACGGCCCACCAGCCGTAGCCGAAGAGAGTTCCGAGCAGGATCAGGAACTCGCCGATGAACCCGTTCAACCCGGGGAGCCCGATCGAGGACATGGCGACAAACAAGAAAACGCCCGCGAGCAAGGGAACGGTACCGGCCAGGCCCCCGTAGTCCGCGATCAGGCGGGTATGGCGCCGGTCGTAGAGCATGCCCACCAGCAGGAAGAGCGCTCCGGTCGACAGACCGTGGTTGACCATCTGCAGGATGCCGCCGCTCATGCCCTGGAGCGTTCCGACGAACATCCCGAGCACGACGAAACCGAGGTGGGCGATGGAGGAGTACGCGACGAGACGCTTCAGGTCCTTCTGCACGATCGCGACCAGCGCGCCGTAGATGATTCCGATGATGGCGAGCGCCAGGACGAGCGGAACGAGCTCGCGCGCCGCATCCGGAAACAGGGGAATCGCGAACCGCAACAGACCGTAGGTGCCCATCTTCAGCAGCACGGCCGCAAGAAGCACCGAACCCGCGGTCGGCGCCTCGGTGTGGGCGTCGGGGAGCCAGGTGTGAAGTGGCACCAGGGGCACCTTGACCGCGAAGGATGCGAAGAAGCCGAGGAACAGCAAGCGCTGAACGTCGAGTGTGAGGGGAGTTCCCAGCAGCTCTCGGTAATCGAACGTCGGGTCCGCGCCGGCCGCGAAGTACAGATAGAGGATCGCGACGAGCATCAGCAGCGAGCCCGCCAGCGTGAACAAGAAGAACTTCATAGCCGCGTAGATGCGGTTGCCGTAGCCCCACATTCCGATGAGCAGGTACATCGGAACCAGCGTGACCTCCCAGAACACGTAGAACAGGAACATGTCCAGCGAGGCGAAGACGCCCAGCATCCCGGTCTCGAGGGCAAGGAGGAAGATGAAGAATGACTTCACCCGCTGAGTTATCGACCAAGAAGAGAGCACCGCAAGCGGAGTAAGGAAGGTGGTCAGCAGTATGAGCCACAGGCTGATCCCATCGATTCCGGTCAAATAGCCGACGCCCCACTCGGGGATCCACTCCGCGCTGGTGCCGAGTTGGAAACCGGAGTCGCCGGAGTCGAAGCTGGCGAGAACGCCGAGCGATACCAGGAACGTAGCGACGGTGACGCCCAGCGATGCGTACCGAAGCAACGCGATGTTTCCCTTGGGAAGAAAGCCGATCCCGATGGCCCCCGCTAAGGGAAGGAATATCGCCACGTCCAGGAACGGGAAGTCGGACATCACACCCCCACCCTGAAGTACATGAAGGCGACGATGACGACGACGCCGAGCAAGAAGACCACCGCGTAGTTCCGCACGAATCCCGTCTGCACGTGACGACCCCGGCGGGCCACGCTTCCGACCACCCAGGCGACTCCGTTCACGAGACCGTCCACGATGCGCGTGTCGAAGATGTCGGCACAGAAGCTGGCGAAGGCCTTGCCCGGCAGCACGAAGGCCCGGCCGTAGAGCTCGTCGACGTAGAACTTGTTGCGCGCCCCGTTGACGAACCAGGGAGCCAGGGCCGCGAGACGCGCGCGTCGCTCCGCCCCTCCGGGTTGAAGGTAAAGGGAGCGAGCCGCGAGGATCCCGAGGGCGGCGATCAGCACCGCGCCCCCCGCGAGCATCCAGGCAACGAGACCGTGGGGCACCTCCGGTTCGCCGAGGACCGGGTCGAGGAAGTGCTCGAGCGTGAGCAGGCCCGGGAGGTTGACGAGCCCGCCGACGACCGAGAGCGCGCCGAGGGGAACCAGCGCGGTCGCCATGGTCCTGGGGGCGTCGTGCACGTGCACGCCCTGGGGCACCCTCAGCTCGCCTTCGAACACCCGGAAGTACAGGCGCGACATGTAGAACGCAGTAAGCACCGCGGTCAGGAGCCCAAGAGCCCACAGGAGGTACTCGCCCGACTCCCAGGCCACCGCCAGGATGGCGTCCTTGGACCAGAAGCCGGCGAAAGGAACGATGCCCGAGATCGCCAGCCAGCCGGCCGCAAACGTCAGGCCGGCCACGGGCATGACTTTGCGCAGACCGCCCATCTTGCGCATGTCCGCTTCGCCCGCGAGCGCGTGCATCACCGCTCCGGCCCCGAGAAACATCAGGGCCTTGAAGAACGCGTGCGTGACGAGGTGGAAGATGCCGATCGAATAGCCGCCGACGCCGGCGGCCAGGAACATGTAGCCGAGCTGACTGATGGTCGAGTAGGCGAGCACTCGCTTGATGTCGTACTCGAACGCGGCCATCAGTGCGGCCCACAGCGCGGTGAGCACTCCGATCCACGCCACCACGGTGAGAGCCCTCGTCCCTCCCGCCTCGAACAGGGGGCTGAAGCGCACGACGACGTAGACGCCCGCCGTAACCATCGCCGCCGCGTGGATCAGAGCGGACACCGGAGTGGGGCCCTCCATAGCGTCCGGGAGCCAGACGTAAAGAGGAATCTGAGCGCTCTTCCCCGTGGCGCCTCCGAACAGCAGCAGCGCGCCGACGGTGGCAAGCGTGGCACCCATTCCGGCCGCGCCCGCGTTCACCTCGCTGATGCTGAGACTTCCGGTCTCGTCGGCGATCAGAAAAATGCCGAGCAAGAAGGAGAAGTCGCCGATCCGGTTGACGATGAACGCCTTCAGGGCCGCCCCGGCCGCCGCCTCGCGCTCGAACCAGAAGCCGATCAATAGGTACGAGCAGAGGCCGACGCCCTCCCACCCGACGAACAACAACATCAGGTTGTCGGCCAGGACCAGTATGAGCATGGCGCCGCAGAACAGGTTCAGGTAGGCGAAGAAACGCGAGTACCGGCTGTCCCCTTCCATGTAGCCGATGGAGTAGACGTGGATGAGCGTGCCCACGCCCGTAACCACCAGCACCATGACGATGCTAAGTGGGTCCACCAACAGCTCGGCGTTCGCGTTGAAGTCGCCGGCGGTCACCCAGTCGAAGAGCTTCAGAACGAACGAACGCTCCTCGCCGGGTTCGCCCAGCATCCGGAAGAACAGGACCAAACCGCTCAGGAAGGACAGGCCGACCGCCCCGCTGGCGATGTAAGCGGAGAGCTTGCCGAGTCTGCGCCCGATCAGGAGCAGGAAGGCGGAGCCGGCCAGTGGCAGTGCGATCACTGCCCCGGCCAGGAAAGTGAATCCGCCGGGTGGACTCATCGCGCTACCACTTCAGCAGGCTCACGTTGTCGACGTCCAGTGATGCTCTTCGGCGGGCGATGAGAAGAATCAGAGCGAGACCGACGACGACCTCGGCGGCGGCCACCACCAAGACGAAGAACACGAGCACCTGCCCCTCGAGATTTCCCTGCATACGGGCGAAGGTGACGAAGAACAGGTTGACGGCATTGAGCATCAGCTCGATGAACATGAACATGACGATCGCGTTGCGGCGGATCAGAACGCCGACCACACCGATGGTGAAGAGCAACCCTCCAAGCGCCAGGAAGTAACCGGGGGGCACCTCGGTCATGCGGGAACCTCCTCCCGAGAGGTCTCCGCGGTCTCCGACTCCGATGTTGGTAGCGAATACATCCGGCGGGCCAGCACCATCACGCCGACGACCGCGGTGATGAGCAGCACCGACGTAACCTCGAAGGGCAGCAGGTAGCGGCCGAAGAGGACGCGAGCGATTCCGAGCACGTTGCCGGCCTCGGCGTTGATCTCCTGCAGCGCCGCCTCGCCGCCGTCGGCGAAGGTCAGGTCCACCCCCTGCCACGCCACGTACAGCACCTGGGCGGTCAACAGCACGCCGAGGCCCAGGGCCACCGGACGTTGCCAGCGGAGTGGTTCGTCGAGCGCATCACGGCGATCCACGCCGAGAAGCATGATGACGAACAGGAACAGCACCATGATCGCGCCCGCGTAGATGATGATCTGGATTGCCGCCACGAAGAAGGCACCCTGCAACAGAAACGCCACCGCCAGGCCGACTTGGGTGAGAACCAGGAACAGCGCCACATGGACCGCGTTGGGCGCGAAGATCATCGCCACGGCGGCACCCAGCGTAACGACGAACATTGCGCCGAAGACGACGACGTCAAGGCTCACGATGACGCTCCTTCTCGACCCGCGGCTTGCTTGGACTTTCGGTCGGGGCTGTACTCGACCTTCGTTTCCCAGTGACGCTTGATGGGTGCGTCGATGATCAGTTGGTCCTTGGTGTAGATGAGCTCCTCGCGCGAGCCACCCGATATCTCGTACTCCGTCGTCATCAAGAGGGCCTCGGTGGGACATGCCTCGACGCATAGCCCGCAGAAGATGCAGCGCAGGTAGTTCATCTGGTAGATCTGCGCATAGCGCTCTCCCGGCGAGAAGCGCGCGCCGGGCTTGTTCTCGGCCCCCACGACGTAGATGGCGTCTGCGGGACAGACTCCGGCGCACAGCTCGCAGCCGATGCACTTCTCGAGTCCGTCGGGATGCCGGTCGAGAATGTGCCGCCCCTTGAAGCGCGGCCATGGCTGGCGTCGCACCTCGGGATAGGAAATGGTCTCCTTGCTCCTGAAGACGTTGCGGATGACGACCCTCATGCCGGTCAAGATCTCAGGCAGAGCCATTCTTCACCCCCGGCGTTGCCTTGCGGCGGGCCCGTGGGCGCTCCGGCGTGACGACTTGCTTCAGCCTCGGATCGCCCCTGGCGACGACGAACAGCACCAGCAGGAACAGGCCTCCGAAGACGGCCAGCCTTATGTTCCGCAACGTCTGTTGGTCGACGCCTTCGGGATTCACGTTGACCACCGCCGTAACCATGATCCAGAGCAGTGCGACGGGAATCAGGCGCTTCCAGCCGAGCCACATCAGCCGGTCGTAGCGCAACCGGGGCAGCGTCGCTCGTAGCCAGACGAACAGGTAGATGAAGGCGATCGTCTTGACCATGAACCAGAGCACCGGCCACAGCCACGGGAGGAAGCCCTCGAGCACCGGCCCGTTCCAACCTCCGAAGAACAAAGTGACCGCCATGGCCGAGATGACGACGACGTGGATGTACTCGCCGAGAAAGAACAACGCGAAGCGGATCCCCGAGTACTCGGTGTGAAATCCGGCGATCAGCTCGGTCTCGGCCTCGGGGAGGTCGAAGGGAGCTCGGTTGGTTTCCGCGATACCGGCGAGCATGAACAACAAGAAGGCGGGCCACTGCGACCAGATGTACCAGTTGGGGATTACCTCGAAGAGCTCGGAGACGCCCTGCAGGAAGGTGCCGTCGAAGAGGTCGACGTTCCCGACCGAGCCCGCCTGTGCGGCGACGATGTCGACCGTCGAGAGACTGCTCGTGACCAGGACAATGGGAACCAGGGACAGGCCGAGCGCGATCTCGTAGGAGATGAGCTGGGCACTGGAGCGAATCCCGCCCAACAGCGGGTACTTCGAGCCCGAGGCCCAGCCGGCCAGCACCACCCCGTAGACCCCGATCGAGCCCGCCGCCAAGAAGAACAGCACACCGATGTTCAGGTCGCTGACGATGAAATCGATGCGCTCGCCGCCCACCACCACGCGATCGCCGAAGGGGATGACCGCAAAGGCAAGGAAGGACGGAACCGCCGCCATCACCGGTGCCAGGCTGTGGGTCCAGCGATCGGCATAGCGCGGGCGCACGTCTTCCTTGAAGAACAGCTTGATGCCGTCGGCAAGGGCCTGAAGAATCCCGAACGGTCCCCAGCGGTTCGGCCCCAGGCGCGACTGCATGTCCGCGATCACCTTGCGTTCGAACCAGATCGTCATCAGAGTCGCGAGCAGCAACGCAACGAACGCGACCACTACCTTGACGATCGCTATGAGGACGTCCGGACCTCCCAGAAAGTCCACGATCGCACCCATCTAGGTGTCGCTCCTCGACACGGTCACCCGTTGCGCGGACGTCAGCGCGTTCGCCCGAAAGCCCTGCTGGTCGTAGGGAACGAACGCGGCACCGCGCGCGATGTCGGCGAGGCGCACCTCGAGGCGTGCCTCGGTACCGTTGGCGCGCACCAGCGCCTCGTCGCCCTCCGAGAGATCGAGGGCTTTCGCGTCCCCTTCGTTGAGCTCGACGTAGGGACGCCGTGCGATGTGACGCAGCGCCGTCGACCTGCGGACCATGCTGCCCTCGTCGTAGATCATGCGACCGGTGTAGAGCACCAGACCGTGGTCGCTGAGAGGCTCGGTCGTCCCGGTGGCCGAGCGAGGGCCGCGCTTCCCCCCGCCGGACCCGTTGTCTGCGGCGCTTTGAACCGGCGCGCCGGCCACTATTCCGGGACGCTGTCTGGCCTCGAAGCCGCGCAACTCCCACGACAGCGGCCAGTTCTGCCCGGTCTGAAACGGCGATCCCGAACGGTAGCCCTTGGGATACTGACCGCCCGGACCCGCGACCGCGCCGGTGGAGTGGGTTGGGTCGGACTCGAACCCACTTTCGTAGTGCGGGGCGGGCGTCGGCCCCCGAGGCTCGAGCGCGGAGATGTCGACCGCCGCATGCGTGGGGACGCTGGCCCTGATGTCGCTCCAGACATCCGTGAAGGCGTGCCATCCCCAGTCCTCGCCGAGCAGCCGTGCCAGTGCGGCGCAGATGCGCCACGGCTCGCGCGCGACGCCGGGTGCCTGCACGAGGGGTTCGAGTTTCTGAATCCGGCGCTCGAGGTTCGTAAAGGTCCCCTCGCGTTCGGCGTAGGCCGCACTCGGCAGGACCACGTCGGAGCGAGTTGCGGTTTCGGTCGCGAACAGCTCGACGGTCACCACGTGAGCGCCGCCCTCCAGGGCTCTTCGGGCGAGGGCGGCATCGGGGAAGTCGGCGATCACGTCGGCACCGAACAGCAGCAAAACGTCGAGATCGCCGTCGGCCGCCGCCTGAAGGATGGCCTCCGTGTCCCTGCCGGGCGCCGCGGCCCGAGCGTGGCCCGCGTCCAGCGAGGGGTGGACGCCCATGTCGAGGAGCCCCTGCGAACCCGCGTGCGGAGGACACATCAGGAGCTTTCCGTCGCGGTCCCCCAGGAGGTCCGCCAGTGCGCCGAGCGCCCGGCTCTCGTCCCTGCCGGGCGACGACGGTCCCCAGCAGATCAGCAACGGCTCGCCGATGTCCGCTCCAGCGGCGGCGCCGGGCAGGCCCTCGATCGCTTCCGCCTCGCGGCCGGGCTCGGCCCGCACCACATGCGTGGCGAAGGCGTCGAGGGAAAGCCGACGGGGCGACACCACGATCAACTTGGCGTTGTGGTCGATGACCGCCTCGCGCAGCTTGAGGTAGAGAACGGGTAGCGCCTCCTTGGGGTCGGGGCCCGCCCACACGATCGTGCGGGCCGCGGCGAGCTCGTTGATCGTCGCGCTCGATCCGGCCACCGGCGACAGGCCGTTGCCGATCACGTCTTCGTAGGGAACCCCGGCGTCGGTGACGCGCGAGTCGACGTCGGGCGTGCCGATCACGTTCTTCGAGAGCTTGCCTATGGCCCAGGCGTCCTCGGTGGTGAGGTGGCCGCCGGCGATGACTCCGACGCGGGCGCCCTCAGTCAGTTTGGACGCGACCCCCCCCAGGGCACGGTCCCACGACGAGTCCTGGAACTCGTCGTTCGCACCTCGCTCCAACGGGGTCGTGAGTCGCTCGTCGGAATCCACGTAGTGATAGCCGAATCGCCCCTTGTCACAGATCCAGAAATCGTTGACGTTCTCGTTCGGAAGCGCCTGGCAGCGCACGAGCTTGTCGGAGCGCGACTCGTTCGTGATCGGACAGCCCACCGAGCAGTAGGCGCACACGCTCGGCGCGCTCTTGAGGTCCCAGGGCCGGGACACGAACCGGTAGGGCTTGCTCGTGAGCGCCCCGACCGGGCAGATCTGAATGGTGTTGCCCGAGAAGTAGCTGTCGAAGGGCTCGTCGCTGAAGGTGAGGATCTGAGTCCCCGGCCCCCGATCGACGAGCTGGATGAACGCGTCGCCGGCGATCTCATCGCTGAACCGCACGCACCGCCAGCACAACACGCACCGCTCGCGATCGAGCACGACGAGATCCGATATCTCGAGTGCTTTCTCGAAGGTGCGCTTGGGCTCGATATAGCGAGATGAGCCCGGACCGTGCTGGTAGGTCTGGTCCTGAAGCGGGCATTCACCGCCCCGGTCGCAGATGGGGCAATCGAGGGGATGGTTGATGAGCAGGAACTCGAGCATTCCCTCCTGGGCATCGACGGCGCTGGCTTCCTGAGTGTTCACGACCATGCCGTCGGCGACGGGGGTGGAGCAGGCGGGCTGGAGCTTGCGTTGACCCTCGATCTGCACGAGGCACATGCGGCATACGGCGACGGACTTCATGCCGGGGTGGTAGCAGAACCGGGGAACGTAGACGCCGAGTTCCTCCGCTACGTCGATCAGGAGGCGCCCCGATTCGGCCGCAACCTCCCGACCGTTGATGGTCAGGGTGACGGTGTGGTTGTCGCTCAAGAACTCGCCTCCGAATCGGAGTCGATACCCTCTGACGGTTGTGGGGTGACCCCCGCATCTCCCGGGCCCGCGGCGCGCGCACCGACCGGCGTCCAGTGGTCCGTTTCGTAGGTGCAGCGCCCCTCGTCGATGTGCGCCTGGAAATCCTCGCGGAAGAGTTGCAGGTTGCTCCGCACGGCCCATGCCGAGGTGTCACCCAGAGGGCAGAAGCAGCGCCCGTCCATCCGGTCGCACATGTCACCCAGCAGATCGAGATCCTCCTGGCGCCCCTCGCCGTGCTCGATGCGTTCGAGCACCTTGACCTGCCACCAGGTTCCCTCGCGACAGGGGGTGCACTTGCCGCAGGACTCGTGCTCGTAGAAGGCGGCCGCTATGAGGGCGTTGCGCACCATGCAGGTCGTGTGATCCATGAAGACGATCCCCCCCGACCCGAGCATCGTCCCCTCGGACTGCAGCGACTCGAAGTCCACCGGGATTTCCAGGTTCGTGAGAAGTGGCGCACTGATACCGCCGGGGATGACCGCCTTGAAGTCGTTGCCGTCCAGCATCCCCCCGGCGAGCTCGAGGACCTCGCCCAGCCTGGTGCCCAGCGGGACCTCGTAGTTGGCGGGCTTGTTTACGTGACCCGACACCGAAAGGACCTTCACACCCGGCGACTTCTCGGTGCCCCACTGGCGGAACCAGTCGACGCCGTGGTTGACGATGTGGGGCAGCGTGGACAGGGTCTCGGTGTTGTTGACTACCGTCGGTTGGCCGTACAGCCCCTTTACCGCGGGAAACGGTGGTTTGAGACGCGGCTGCCCGCGGTGGCCCTCAAGCGAATCGAGCAGGGCAGATTCCTCGCCGCAGATGTACGCCCCCGCACCGCGATGGAGCACGACGTCGAAGTCGAAGGCGGAACCGAAGATCCCGCTGCCCAGATAGCCCTTGTCGTAGGCGGAACGGATGGCCTGGTCCATGCGGCGCGAGCCGAGAGCGAACTCGCCCCGGCAGTAGATGAAGGCCTTGGTGGCCCCAACCGCAAAGGCGGCGATGATCATGCCCTCGAGCACCTGGTGCGGATCGAGCTCGAACATCTCCCGGTCCTTGAAGGTCCCCGGCTCGCCCTCGTCGTGGTTGATCACCAGGTACTTCGGAAAGATGTCCTTCGGCACGAAGGACCATTTCATTCCCGTGGGGAACCCGGCGCCCCCGCGCCCACGCAGACCGGAGTCCTTCACCAGCTCGAGCGTGTCCTCCGGGCTCATCGCACCGACCACCTTGCGAGCGGCGGTGTATCCCCCGCTCCGTTCGTAGACGTCGAGCTTCCACGGCTCGTCGATCTCGACGAGCCGCTTGCGCACGACCAGCGCTTCGCTAGCCGCCATGCGATCCCTCGTCGGGGTCGAGCTTGGGGCGGTCGCCCACCTTCATGTCCTCGCGCGGCGACTCGCCTCCGACCGTCCGGCCTTCGATGTCGCCCGCCGTTCCGGGCAGCCGCGCCCCCACGACCGCGGTCTCGTAGCTCGTCTCTCGTTGCGTCCTGACGGCTTCACCGCGTTCGCTGGTTACGGTCTCGCCGCGCTCGATGCGGTCGACTAGCTCGACCGCGCCCTCCGGAGTGAGGTTGTAGAAGTCCTCGTAGTTGATCTGGATGCTCGGAGCGCCGTCACAGGTCGCGAGACATTCGGCGGTCTCGAGCTCGAACTTGCCGTCCTCCGTCGTTTCGCCTGGGCCGACTTCGAGACGCCGGCTGAGCGCGTTGATGACCTTGTAGGCCCCCCGGTGCGCGCAGGAAACGTTGCGACAGACCGAGATCAGGTACTCGCCGGTCGGCTTCTTCTTGAGCATCGTGTAGAAGCTTCCCGAAGCGAGTACTTCGGCGGGGGTAAGGCCGAGCAGGCTCGCCACGTCGCGCATGCCTCCGTCCGTGACGTGGCCCTCGATCCCCTGAACCAAGAACAGCAGGGGAAGTACGGCCGAGCGCGAGTTCGGGTACTTCGAGATGATCGCTCTGGCGGTTTCGTAGTGCTCACCGACCAGGACCTTCGTGGTCCCGTTGGCAGAGATCTCGGCCATCAACGGTCGACTCCCCCCATGATGGGATCGAGCGAGGCAATGCAGGCGATCAGGTCGGCGACCAGGCCGCCCTCCGCCATGACGGGCAGTGATTGGAGGTTGTAGAAGCTCGGGTCTCTGACGTGGCAACGATAAGGCGAGGTCCCCCCGTCCGATACCACGTAGGCCCCCAGTTCACCGCGCGCGGACTCGACGGCGCGGTAGACCTCGCCTTGGGGGACGACATAGCCCTGGGTGACGAGCTTGAAGTGATGAATGACGGCCTCCATCGACCGGTTCATCTCGCTGCGGGGCGGCGGGGTCAGCTTGGGGTCCATGTTCTTGTACTCACCGTCGGGCATCTGCTCGACGATCTGTCCGAGCAAGGCCACCGACTGCACCATTTCAGCCATCCGCACCTGGTAGCGCGCGTAGACATCTCCCTGCTGTTGCGTCGGAACCTCGAAAGAGAGATCGTCGTAGGCCTCGTAGGGCATATCCCGGCGAAGGTCCCAGTCGATCCCAGAGGCACGCGCGATCGGCCCGGTTACACCGAAACGGTCGCACTCTTCGGCGGTGATGGTGCCGACGCCGCGCGTGCGCTCAATGAAGATCGGATTCTCGCTGAGCAGATCCTGGTACTCGTCGAGGCGACCGGGCATCAACTCGAGGATGCCGGCCATCGGCTCCTGCCAGCCCTCCGGGAGGTCCTCCCACACACCGCCCGGAATGATGTAGCCGTGGTTCATTCGAAGGCCGGTAACCATCTCGAAGAAGTCGGTGATCACCTCGCGTTCGCGGAAGCCGTAGAACATCACCGACATGGCGCCCATGTCGAGACCCTGCGTTCCGAACCAAATTAGGTGTGAGGTCAATCGATTCAGCTCGCCCATGAGCATGCGGATGTACCTGCCGCGCGGTGGTACCTCGATCTTGAGGAGCGCTTCGACCGCGAGCGAATACGCGTGCTCGTTGTGGAACGGCGACAGATAGTCCATGCGCGTCACGATCGTCACGGCTCCACGCCAGTTCTGGTCCTCGCACTCCTTCTCCATCCCGGTGTGGAGGTAGCCGATCAAAGGCTTGCAGTCCAGAACCGTCTCGCCGTCGAGCTCGAGCAGGAGACGAAGGACGCCGTGGGTCGCCGGGTGAACCGGACCCATATTGATCGTCATGATCTCTTCCTCGGCGTCGTAGGACTCGACGAACGCGCCCCGGCCCTCCGCCTCGATGCGCTCGACCAGGTCGTGCTCCTCGATTCTTGGGTCGGTCCTACTCACCGGTATCGTCTCGCTTTATCTGACCCAGCGCGTCGGTCTCGATACCGGACTCACCAAAACTGGGCGCTTGCCCGGGCGTTTCGATTTGCAGATATGGCTGTGGTTTGAAGTCGATCGCTATCTTCCCGACGTCGTAGTCCCTGCGAAGAGGATGCCCCTCCCAATCGTCGGGCATGAGTATGCGCGTCAGGTTCTCGTGACCGGGGAACAGGATGCCGTACATGTCGTAGGTCTCTCGCTCGCCGAAAACGGCCGTGTTCCAAACACTCGTGACGCTGGGCACCGCCGGGGGATCGCCCTCGGCCGCTACGTGGATCACCATGCGGTGCCTCTCGGCGCGGTTCAGTAGATGACAGACGACCTCGAAACGGCTCGGACGCCTTTCTTCATCGGCCGGCAGCCCGAGGCGATCGACGCCGTGCAGGTCGAGCAGGATCCAGCCGGCGTCGCGCAACTCGGGGGCGCGCTCCGCCCATTGCTCCGCCGACAGCCTCTCGATGAGCGCCGTCGTCACGAGACGGCGGTCCTCGTGGTCGTGTACTCGCCCTTGTTGATGCGATCGTGCAACAGCATGATTCCGTCGATCAGCATCTCGGGTCGGGGCGGGCAGCCGGGCACGTAGATGTCGACGGGGACGATCTTGTCGACGCTCTGGAGGATGGCGTAGTTGTTGAACATCCCGCCCGAGCTCGCGCACGCGCCCATCGCGATCACCCACTTCGGCTCGAGCATCTGGTCGTAGATCTGGCGAAGTGGCGCGGACATCTTGTGCACGACGCGACCCGAGACGATC
>JBOGWW010000208.1:0-7868 GCA_050693655.1 Actinomycetota bacterium
AACCTGCACCATGGACCGCATTCTCGCCAACCTCGGATTCCTCGAGTTCGGGAGGGGCAGCGTCGCCTTCAACTTGATCCGCTGGGGGCCGGGCCGGCGTGTTGCGCGCAGGCTGTACGACATCTTCAAGCTGCACGGAAGGGTGGCGATCCCCGCCTCTCCCATCGAGTGGAGCAAGACCCGCGCCTACACGAGCGTGGTTTCCACCGGCGAGGGTGTCTCCGTCAACCTCAAGGGACGAGAGCCTCAGGGCATCGTCGACCCGCAGGACTACGAGAAGGTGCGAGACGAGCTGTACGAGGCGCTGGATGGCTTCCGTGATCCGGCCACCGGTACCAATCCGATAGGGAAGATCTACCGCAAGGAAGAGGTCATGCACGGAGCGTTCTTCGATGCGGCCCCCGATCTCCTGCTGGTGCCGGCACCGCGGTACTCGCTGACGCACGCAAAGGGCATGATCGAGGACGCCGATTGGCTATCGGGAGATCACCGGCTGGAGGGTGTCGTGGTGGCTACGGGGCCGGAGGTCACTCCCGGACCGCTGAAGGAGACCGCGTACCTGCAGGACCTGGGACCAACGGCCCTGGCGGCACTGGGAGTTCCCAGCGGAGTCCCGCGCGATGGCGTTGCGCTCGAGTCGCTGGTGGGAGTAGGGGTTGAGCTCGAGGTGGTCGAGTCGGCTCGGAGCGCCGGGCAACAGCGTGATGAGAGCGGACTAACCTCTGACGAAGAAGGAGAGATCGAGGACCAGCTGCGCGGCCTCGGTTACGTCGAATAACCCCATAGCACCTTTCCATAGAGGGAGGAACAAGTGCCGGTATCACGTGCTCGCAGGTCCTGTTTGTCTGTGCCCGGAAGCTCTCCGAAGATGCTGTCCAAGTCGCCGGCGCTTCCCGCGGACGAGGTATTCATGGACCTCGAGGACTCCGTGGCGCCCCTCGCGAAGGAAGATGCCCGCCACAACGTCATCGATGCCCTCAAGAACAACGACTGGGGCGACAAGACCGTCGTCGTGCGTATCAACTCGATCGACACTCAGTGGGCAGCGGACGATCTGAAGACGGTCGTCGAGGGGGCCGGGCGCTCCATCGACTGCATCATGATCCCCAAGGTCCAGCACGCGCACGAGGTCCTGTTCGTCGACCACATGCTGCGAATGATCGAGACGAACACCGGCCTCGAGAAACGGATCGGCTTGGAGATTCAGATCGAGACCGCCACCGGACTTCGAAACATCCACGAGATCGCCCGCGCGTCCGACCGAGCGGAAACGCTCATCTTCGGACCCGCCGATATGAGCGCCTCCCTGGGCCTGCCCACCGTCACCGCGGGACTGCCCATGCCCGGCTATCCCGGCGATCACTGGCATTGGGTGCTCGAGACCATCTTGGTCGCGGCCCGCGACGCGAACCTCCAAGTGATCGACGGTCCCTATCTCCTCATCAAGGACCTGGACGGTTTTCGCACCATGGCCCAGCGCGCGCGGGCTCTCGGATACGACGGAAAGTGGGCGCTGCACCCCGGCCAGGTCGATGTACTCAACGAGGTGTTCACTCCCACCCAGGAGGAGTACGACAAAGCCGAGGCGTTGCTCGAGGCTTACAAGCAGGCGACGGAAGTCGATAAGCGGGGTGCCGTCATGTTCGGTACCGAGATGATCGATGAAGCGTCGCGCAAGATGGCGGTTCAGTTTGCCGAGCGGGGCCGCGCCGCCGGCCTCGAACCCAAAAAGACCTACGCCGACTTCGTAAAGGAATGGGAGGCGTAGATGCTGCAACTCAGCGATACGCAGAAGGCGATCGTCGAGACGGTCAGGGAGTTCGTCAACAAAGAGGTGGTTCCCGTCGCCGACGAGATGGAGCACAGGGACGAATTTCCCGACGCCATCGTCGAGCAAATGAAGGAACTGGGCCTGTTCGGGCTCACGGTTCCGGAGGAGTACGGGGGCATCGGCGAGTCTCTGACCGCCTACGCGCTCACGGTGGTCGAGCTGGCGCGCGGGTGGATGAGCCTATCGGGCGTGCTGAACACCCACTTCATGGCTTGCTACCTCATCAACAAGTTCGGCACCGACGAGCAGCGCAACAGGTTCCTCCCCAAGATGGCCACCGGCGAATGGAGAGCCGCGCTTGCCATGAGCGAGCCGGAAGCCGGCTCGGACGTACAGGCCATCCGCACCAAGGCGATCCGCGACGGCGACGACTACGTCGTCAACGGGTCGAAGATGTGGCTCACCAACGGCCTTCGCTCCAGCCTGGTGATGACGCTGGTCAAGACGGACATCGTAGCCGATCCGCCGCACAAGGGCATGAGCATGCTCATCGTCGAGAAAGAGGGCGGAGTTGCCCGGCCCGCGCCGGGCCTCGACGTCGGCAAGAACATCGAGAAGATGGGCTACAAAGGCGTCGAGACTACCGAGATGACCTTCAACGACTTCCGGGTTCCGAGGGCCTCGCTCCTCGGCACCGAGGAGGGTCAGGGCTTTCGCCAGGTACTCGATGGCATCGAGGTCGGCCGGGTCAACGTGGCCGCTCGGGCGGTGGGCGTTTCGACCCGCGCCTTCGAGGAGGCGATCCGCTACAGCCAGGAGCGCAAGGCGTTCGGGAAGCCCATCAGCGGGCATCAGGCCGTGCAGATCCATCTCGCCGAGATGGCGACCACGCTCGAGGCCGCCAAGTTGATGCTCTACTCGGCGGCCGAGAAGAAGTCCTCGGGCGAGCGCAGCGACCTCGATGCCGCGATGGCCAAACTGTTTGCGTCCGAGGCCTGTCACGAGATCTGCACGAAGGCCCTGAGGGTGCACGGAGGCTACGGATACTCGAAGGAGTTCACGATCGAGCGGCTCTACCGAGATGCCCCTTTCCTGTTGATTGGAGAGGGTACGAGCGAGATCCAGAAGACGGTCATCGCCAGGCGCCTGCTCGAAAAGCACAAAGTCTGAGAGAACTCTCACCAAAAGGGCCCGTTCATGAGAGCCCTTTCACGGATTCCTCATGGGCCTCTAATTCCCGGGGTCCATCCTCTGTTTAACGCCGGAGGAACTCCCGGAACGAAGGAACCGGAAAGGGTCGCCGGCGCCAGCTCGAAAGACGGGCGCAGAGCAAGTGAGGAGGATCCAAGTGGCACGATCTGGCTTTTTCACCGCTTCCCAGCCCGCGTACCGGGCGCTGGCCGGCAACTCCGACAGCGATTCCGACAGCGGTCGCCGGCGCCGGAGGCGTCGTCGGAGGCGTCGTCGTCGCCGCCGCCGTCGTAACCGCAGCCGCAGCAACTCGTAGCACTACCGCGGCCGTTAACAACGACTAGCATCGACATCTCGAAAGGGGTGGCCTGCCGGCAAGAGGCGGGCCGCCCCAGATGTCTGCTCGAGGTAACCAACAAAGGATCTGGCATTGAAGAGGGAGTCCATCATGACGAGGCTGTTTCGGCGCCTCGTTCCCGGCGCGTCGCCCGGTGGGGACGGCGTCCAACTCGCACCGGCTCGATCGTTGCGCGCGATCTTCAGCCGCTTCTGGCCCGACGCGCGCCCCTACCGGGGCTTCTTTGCCCTGACGCTGGTGTTCGTGGCCCTCGGGCCGGCCCTCCAGGCTGTGGAGATCTACCTCTATAAGATCCTCGTCGACGACATCCTGGTCCCGCGCGACTTCGAGCCCTTCATCTGGCTGGCCGCCGCCTACATCGGGTTGAACGTGGCCGGGGGAGTCATCGGTTTCGTCGACGACTACATGTCGACCTGGGTGAGCGAGAACTTCCTGTTGAAACTCCGCACCCGGGTCTTCGCCCATCTACTGCGCCAGAGCCCGGACGCTCTCGATCGCCGCAAACTCGGTGACGTGCTCTCCCGGCTGAGTGGTGACGTGAACGCGATCGAGACCTTCGTCTTCTCCGGCATCCAAGACGGCCTATCCGACGGGATCAAGCTCATCTTCTTCACCGGAGCGCTCTTCTGGATCGATCCGCTGCTGGCCGCCCTGTCTCTTGTCGCCGCGCCGCTCTTCTGGCTCGTTGCGCGGCGTTTCGCGGGGCTGATCAAGGAGATCTCACGCGAGAGCCGGCGCCGCTCCGGCTCGCTCAACTCCGTGGCGGAACAAGCTCTGGGCAATCTGGCACTCGTCCAGACATCGAACCGCAGCTCGGACGAGCTGAAGAGCTACGAACGAGAGGGCAAAGCCATCGTCGACACGTCGCTGGCATCGACCAAGCTCGACTCCTTGTTTGCGCCTTTGGTCAACCTCATTGAGTTGATCGGGGCGATGGTCGTGGTCGGCGCGGGAGTGTGGACGCTCAGTTCCGGCCGTCTGACGCTGGGAAGTCTGCTGGTCTTTCTCACCTACCTCACGCAGTTGTACGGTCCCGTACGCTCGCTGAGCGATCTCATCAACGACCTCTTCTCCGCCTCGGCCGGAGCCGAGCGAATAATCGAGTTGCTGGACGTGGAGCCTGCGGTCGCCGATAGACCGGGTGCCGAACCGCTGGCCGGTGTCAAGGGCAGGCTCGACTTCGAATCCGTGTCCTACACCTACGAGGGCGCGACTCGACCCGCGGTCGATGACGTCAGTCTCGAGGTCGAGGCCGGTCAGACGCTGGCACTGGTGGGGCCCAGCGGTGCGGGAAAGTCCACGCTCGTAAAGCTTCTTCTCCGCTTCGCCGACCCCCAGTCGGGCACCGTGCGCATCGACGGAACCGACGTGAGGGACGCTACGCTCGAGTCGTTGCGCGACACAGTTGGGGTACTGCTGCAGGAAACGCTGATCCTCGATGGAAGCGTGCGGACGAATATCGCCTACGGGCGGCCCGGTGCCCATCAGGAGGACATCGAGGCCGCGGCGCGGGCGGCCGATGCTCACGAATTCATCTCGCATCTGCCCCACGGTTACGACACCGTCTTGGGAAGCCGAGGCAGGTCATTGTCGGGAGGGCAGCGCCAGCGCATTGCGTTGGCCAGGTTGCTCCTCCACGATGCCCCGGTCCTGGTGCTGGACGAACCGGCAGTGGGACTCGACGCGGCCTCCGCCGAACGGACGCTCGAACCCTTCAAGCGGGCGATGGCGGACCGCACCACGGTCGTGGTGTCACACAACCTGTTGACCGCGAGCGATGCCGACGTCATCGTCGTGCTCGATGAGGGCCGGATGGTCGAGAGGGGAAGCCACGAGGAGCTGCTCGCTCTGGGAGGCATCTACGCCCGGCTCTACTCCCTTCACTCGAAGCCGCGCAAGGGATTGAAGGAAATAGGGGCGTGATCGACGAAGTGAACCAAGGGCTCGACCGGGGGCCCGTACTCCAGCCGCGCGAGGTCATCGCTGCCGGTTACGAGGTGATCGAACACCTCCGCCGGGGCAAGCGACTTGACGTCTACGACGTGTGGAGCGTGGAGCGGGCATGTCGTTGCGTCGCGAAGGCGATCGTTCCGGACCGTCTTCACGAGGAGAAGACTCGCACCAAGCTCATCGGGGAGGGCGAACTCCTCATGAAGCTCACGCATCCAAACATCGTGCGGGCCTACGACCTCGTCGAGAACCACGCGACACATTCACCCGTTCTCATCCTGGAGACGCTGACCGGTCGCACGGTGAGCCATCTCATCGACGAGTTCGAGGACGAGATGGAACTCACCGACGTGGCGTGGCTCGGGATTCACCTGTGCTCGGCGGTCGCCTATCTGCACAAGCACGGCATCCTGCACCTCGACGTCAAGCCCGACAACGTCATCAGTGAGGCGGGCCGGGCGAAACTGCTGGACCTGTCCATCTCGGGCCGGGAGGGGTCCGCGGCCGCGGGGGCGGGCACCTACGACTACCTGGCTCCCGAGCAGGCGCGCGGGGAGGTCGTGAGCGCGGCCACGGACGTGTGGGGGATCGGCATCACCCTCTACGAAACGCTGACCGGGACGGTTCCCTTCGAACCCGACGAAGATGACGACGACTACGAGGATGACGCCGGCCACGAGGAAGAGCGCGACGATGAGTCCGACTCGATGGACTACAGCGACTCGTCGGAGTACACCGACGCCTCGAACGACTTCGACCCGAACGTTTACCCCCAGGCGACGGAGCGAGCCCCGTCGGTTGCAACCCGGCGCGACGGCCTGCCGGTCGCGCTTGTGGAGATCATCGACGCGTGCCTCGAGCCCGAGCCGAGGAATCGTCCCACCGTCCAGGAACTGGCCGAGCGGCTCGCGCGCGTCGCGGGCGTGGACCCGAGGGCGAGTTCTTAGTCGAGGTCGCCGTGCTCGATCAGTTCGAGCCGGCGATCGCGCACGAGTTTGTGACCCGTTAGCGTCTGCAGCGTTTCCGGCTCGTCCAGTGACTCGGCAACGACGGTAAGCAGGTCGCGCAACGAGATGACTCCCACCACCCTGCCGTCGGGAGAGACGACGGGTAGGTGGCGAAACCACTTTTGAAACATGATCTCGGCCGCGTCCTTGAGCGCCGTATCGGAGCTGATCGTGACGGGCTCGGCGGTCATGACCTCGGCGATGGAGGTCGACTTGGCGTCGATGCCCTCCGCGGTGCAGCGCAGGAGATCCCGCTCGGTCAGGATTCCGGTGAGCTTGTCGCCCTCCATCACCAACAGCGAGCCGGTCTGCTGTTGCCACATCTTTGCAGCCGCCTCCGAGATGGTGTCGGCGGGAGCGTCGGTGACCGCGGCAGCGGTCATGATGTCTGAAACTTTCACGCTAGGGATTCTAGACTCAATCGATGCGTCTCGGACTCGCACTGCCTCATTACGACACGTCGTTCGCCGGCCGGCCGTTCGAGTGGGACTCGCTGGTGCGGATAGCTCGGCTTGCTGAAACATCGGGGTTCGACTCGATCTGGGTATCGGACCACCTCTTTTTCGACTGGAGCAAGTACGGGGGGCCGGACGATCCCCAGGGCACCCCGGAGTGCTTCATGACCATGAGCGCCCTCGCCGCCGTGACCGAGCGAGTCAGAATCGGCTCGCTCGCTCTGTGCAACGACTTCCGCAATCCCGCCCTGCTGGCGAAGATGATCGCGACGCTCGACCGTTTGAGCGCGGGCCGTATCGACATCGCGATGGGGGCCGGTTGGTACGAGCCCGAATACGCCGCGGCCGGCATCGAGTTCGCTGCCGCGGGCGATCGCATCAGGAGATTGGGCGAATCGCTGCAGATCCTGTCCCGCCTGCTCACCGGCGAGGTCCTCGACTTCGACGGGGAGCACTACCACCTCAAGGGCGCACTCTGCCGTCCGATCCCCCAGCAGGAGCCGCGCCCGGCCCTCTGGGTGGGTGGCAAGGGCGATTTTCTGCTCCGCACCGCCATCCGGCACGCCGACGGGTGGAACTTCTCCTGGATCGGTGATTTCGACGTCTACAGGCAACGAGCCGAACGGGCCAACCGGCTGTGCGAGGCCGAGGGCCGGGATCCGGCCGGTTTCCGGCGCAGCGTCGGGGTCTATCTGCTCGCCGGGGACGACCAGGCCGACCTCGAGCGCCGCTTCGAACGCCTCGCCAAACGGACTCCATCCGGGATCCTTCGGGCCCCCAACTCGGATACGGGAGTAAGCTGGGAGGAGTTCCGCGAGCGCAATCTCGTCGGTACGCCCGATGAGGTCGCTCACAAGCTGGGAGAGCTGGCGGAGCTCGGGGTGGAGGAGGTCGTCTGCACCCTCGGCAGCATTCCGTTCCAACTGGGGGACGAGGAAGACGTCGCCTACGTGGGCGAGAAAGTCATCCCAGCCATCGGCCGGTGAACACACCACCGGCGGAGAGATTGAGGAAGTGGAGGTAACAACGAGATGAGTTTTCCAGGCGGCGGCGAGTTGCTCGTGGTGCTGCTCATCATTCTCGTGCTGTTCGGTGCTTCGCGCCTGCCCAAGCTCGCTCGCTCCATGGGTCAGGCC
>JBOGWW010000209.1:0-4691 GCA_050693655.1 Actinomycetota bacterium
ATGCTGGCCAGGGCCGAGAGCATCGAGGGGGTTATGTCCGCCTCCGCCTGCTGCCTGAGCCTGCGAGCCAGGCGCATGACGGCGAGCCTCAGCCGGGTCGGTAGCTCTTCGGCCGTCCCCCCGATGGGTGCTGGATTTCCGGTCTCTCGAGACATCACTTAGTCAAACTAATTAGCCAAGCAAATTATTTCCACTCAACCCGCATCGAACGTTGGCCCCGAAAGCTGTAGCCGGGAGCCAACCAAGGGATGCGGGATTACACTTCCTTGCCCCGCAGGGCGTTCAGCTCGGCGAAGAGCTCGGCGTACTGCTTCGCCACCGCCGCGGGCGAGACCCACTGCTCGGCGAAGGCCCGGCCCCCGGTCCCCATGGCGTCGAGTTGCTCTCTTTGCTCGTAGAGCGAGCGAACCGCCTTGGTGAAGGCCTCCGGGTCCTCCGGCGGGACGGCGATGCCCCCGCCGGAGCGTTCGACGATGCGAGCGACTTCGCTTCCGGGATCCACGCTGGCGATCAACGGGCGTCCGGCCGCCAGGATCGAATAGGTCTTCGAGGGAACGCTGGAGCGAGCCAGACCTCTTTTCAACGGAACCAGGTGGACGTCGGCCGCGGCGAGGACTTCGGGGAGGCGTCCGGCGGGCTGCATATCGACGAAGACGACGTTGCCCAGTCCCTCGGCGCGTCGCCGGAGACCGGCCTTCGCCGCGCCCCCGCCGTTGATGACGAAGACCATTTCCTTCTCATGCGCCAGAGCCGCGGCCGCGTCGATGACGAGATCCAGAGACTGCGACAACCCCACGTTTCCCGCATACATGACGACGAACTTGTCCGAGAGCCCATGCTGCTTTCGGTACTCGTTGGTTCGAGGGGCTGGTGCGATCCATTCCGTGTCGACGAAGTTGGGAATGACCCTCACCTTTGACGGGTGATTCACGCGGGTCGAGATGTTCTCCTTGAGGTCGTCACCGAGCACCGTCACTGCGTCGGCGCGCGCGTAGCAGAGCCTCTCCAGCCTGTGCGCCGCCGAGACGAGGCGCGCGTTGGTCAGCACACCGAGCTCGACCGCAACATCGGGATAGACATCCTGGATGTTGAACACCAGCGGCGCACTCCGCCGCCGAGCGATGGCCCATCCGGTCAGACCCAGCGTCAGAGGCGGAGAGAGGGCGAGAACGCCGTCGACGGGCTCCCCGCGTCCCCCCAGCACGGCGGACGCAAAACTGAAACCTGCAAACGAGACCGCGCGGCGCGCGATGTTGCCCTTGTCGGGGGCCGGAAAGGGGTTGACCCGAACGATTCGTCCCCAGGGCACGTCCTCGTAGCGCACCAGCTTGCCCCCGTAACCCGGCTCGATACGATGGTCGCGGTACCAGGGGAGAGAGGTGATCACCTCCACGCGATGGTCCTGGGCAACCAACTCGCGTGTAATGCGTGACACAACTTCGCCGGTCGGCGCGACGTCGGGAGCGAAGTGCGGAGTGACGACTACCAATCTCACAGAGTCGTCCCCAGCGCGTGGTGATAGGAGTCTTCGAGCACATCGGCCGCGCGGCTCCAGGTGAACTCCGTAGCCCGCTTGATGCCCGACTCGGCGAGCTCCTCGCGTTTCGCATCATCGCCGAGCAAGTGCGTCATAGCGTGTGCCCACTGATCGGGATTGTCGGGTGATACGAGATAGCCCGCGTCCTCCACGACCTCGGGGAGGGCCGTTGCGTCCGAGGCGATTACCGGACAACGGCGCGCCATCGCCTCGAGCAGCGGCGCGCCGAAGCCCTCGAAGCGCGACGGGAAGGTCATCGCGACGGCCTCGATGTAGAGCGCGTCGAGGTCGGCACTGGGTATGTAACCGAGTCGCAGCACCCGGTCGTGGATACCGAGCTTCGCTACCTCCTTCGCGATGCGCACCTCCATCGATCCCTTGGCTCCCGTAAGCACCAGCATGGTGTCGGGATAGTCCTCGAGCGTCTTCGCGAACGCTTCGATCAGCACGAGGTGGTTCTTGTGGGGGTAGGTGATCGCCGGATAGAGGAAGAAGCGCCCGGGGATTCCGTAACGCGCCCGCACGTCGTTCGGCGCCCTGAGCGTGCGCGGGGAGATGCCATGAGGAACGACGACCACGATGCTGGGATCGATGTTGAGGCGTTCGATCACGGTGCGGCGGGTGAACTCCGACGGAGTCAGGACCAGCCTCGCGACTTCGGCCGAACGAGGCACCATCGTCTTCAAGTAGGTGAGCTTCGGCTTGGTGAAGTATTCCGGGTAGTAGAGGTACTGAAGGTCGTGAATGGTGAGCACCGCACGCGCCGCCCGCACCTCAGGGATCGTCCCTCCCGCGTGATGCAGGAGGTCGAGGTGCCGGCGCCGGCATTGAGCCGCGAGCCAGGAGTTCTCTCCCGCCACGCGAAACGACTTCAAGCTGCCCGTCACGGGGGCATAGGCGATCTTGAACGACTTGGCGAGCTCGGGATGGGCGTCGGCGAAGGGGGGCAGGGCGAAGAGCGTGTAGTCGAGCTCCGAAGACCGCTCGACGAGACCATGGAGCAGGCGCGTCGTGTAGGTCTCCGAGCCGCCGACGACGCCGGGGACCAGCCACAACAGGTTGATGCCTACTTTCTCCATGCCACCTCTCGGTAGGCCGCCAGGGTCTTTTCGGCGGCAGCGGCCCACGAGTATTGCGCCGCGCGCTCCCGCCCTTTGAGCGCGAGCTCTGCGCGGAGATCCGCGTCCCCGAGGACCCGCCCGAGGGCGTCGGCGATGGACGTCGAGTCGTGGGGATCGACCAGCAAGCCCGCACCCTCGGCCAGCTCCCGAGTCGAGGTGCCCTTCGACGTCACCACGGGTGTGCTCTGCGCCATCGCCTCCAGAACCGGGAGCCCGAAGCCCTCGGTGAAGCTTGGATAGCAAAACACACTCGCGGCGGCGTAGAGGGGGGCGAGTTCTCGCTGCGGAAGGAAGCCGAGGATCTTCACCCGGTCGCGCGCGGCCCCGATGTGCTCGTCGAGGTTCTCGTTCCATCCTTCGGGTCCCACGAGGACGAGGTCCGCGTTCACGTCGAGTTGAGTCCACGCGCGCAGCAGACCCGGCAGGTTCTTGCGCGGTTCGACCGTTCCGGTCCACAGCACGTACTCGCGGTCGAGGCCGTGTCGTGCCCGCACCCGGTCCATCTCCGCCTCTCCCACCGGCTGGATCTCGACCCCGTGCGGCACGAGGCGCAGCCGCCGGTCGTCGAAGCCCGCCTTCACGCAGTCGTCCAGGGTCGCATTCGAGGGGCAGAGCACGAGATCGGCGTCTCGCAGCGCCAGTTCGAGGCCCCGTCTGAAGAACGCAGTGCCCCGCCGGGTGAAGTGAGCCGGGTTCTTGAGCCAGGCGAGATCGTGCATCGTCAGGATCAGCGGAACCGAGCGCGGCGGAACGGGCATGGCGGTTGCGTGTATGACGTCTACCTCACCGGTGGCGCGCTCGACGGCGGGCCGCCGCAACCGGTGCCAAGCCTCGTAGAGCACCAGCCTGGGCAGCGGAAGCTGGGCCACGCCGACGGGCGGACGCCAGGCCTCGGGGGGCTCCTCGCGGTGACGGGCCGCGACTCCCACGAGCTCGAGCTCGCCGCGCCGAGCCAGAGCGCGGGCCAGTTCGAGTGTGGCCACCGCGGTCCCACCGGGGACCCGATGCCAGCACTGCTCGAGCGTCATTGCCGCGCGCAGTCCTGCGGTCATGGCGGGAATTGTGGCACGGTCCTCGCCGAGTTCTGAGCGCGGGACCTCCCGCCGGACCGCATGGAGGCGCAAAGAATCGGGAACGACCCCACTTTTAGGGACTACTTTCGGCCGAACCCTTGTGGCGTCTCCATCCCCTGACTAGAAAGGTGACGGCGACTACCAGTTGGGGATGACGGCTCCGAGGTCGTCTTGAGCCTCGGGGAATCCGGAGCGTTGGGTGCCGTGCACGAGGCCGGGCGATGAGTCCGGCCTCCTGCGCGCCGAGCACGGCCTCGTCCGCCGGTACCCATTCGGCCTCCCTCCGCGCGCTCGTTACGATGACCTCATGTCTTTCGATCTCGCCACGACGCGTGTGCTGGTGACCGGAGGGACCGGGTTCTTGGGCTCGGCCGTGCGCCGGGTGCTGGCGGCGCGGGGGGCCACCGACATCGTCGCCTCCCGTGGCCGGGAATACGACCTTACCGACCGGGGCGCGGCCGCACGGTTGTTCGACGAGCTTCGCCCCGATCTGGTCATACACCTCGCCGCCCGCGTCGGCGGTATCGGGGCCAACCTGGATCACCCGGCGGAGATCTACCTGGACAACCTTTTGATGGGCACGCACGTAATCGAGGAGGCACGCCGCACGGGGGTCGACAAGACCGTGCTCGTCGGCACGATCTGCAGCTATCCGAAGTTCACCCCGGTGCCCTTCAAGGAGGACAGCCTCTGGGACGGCTACCCCGAGGAGACCAACGCGCCCTACGGCGTCGCCAAGAAGGCGCTGTTGGTCCATGCCCAGGCCAACCGAGCCCAGTACGGGCAGAACACCATCTACGTTTTGCCCGCCAACCTCTTCGGTCCGGGAGACAAGTTCCATCCGTCCGTGAGCCACGTGGTCCCCGCCCTGGTCAAGAAGTTCGTGGATGCCAAACGGAGCTCGGCGAGCCGGGTGCCCGTCTGGGGGACGGGCACTGCTACGCGCGAGTTCCTCTACGT
>JBOGWW010000210.1:0-2601 GCA_050693655.1 Actinomycetota bacterium
ATCTCGTATCTCCCCCACCCAGGCAACGGAGCGAGTAGCCGGGCTGCAGACACAGTACGCGCCCTCGGGATACATAGGACTGTGGTCCCGACTACACGAGTTCCGGCGCCCGTCCCTGACCAAGTCACTCGAGCAGAAGCGCTCCGTTCAAGCGAGCTTGATGCGCGTCACGATCCACATCGTGTCGGCGAGCGACTACAAACTCTTTGCCGCCGGTATTCGAGAGGCCAATCGCAAGTGGTGGCCGAGTGTTCAGCGCCACCAGATCTCGGCCTCCGATATGAGTAAGGTAGCCAATCTCCTTCGCAAGCATCTTGAAGCAGGACCGCTTCGCCAAGCCGAGCTCGTCAAGATCATCACGGACGCGGGCTTCCCGCGCATGGCTTGGTCGGGAGCGGGGCTGTGGCTGGATATGGTTCGCTTACCACCTTCGGGCACCTGGGAACGACGTCGCGCCGACCTTTATGGCCTGGCCGAAGACTGGCTCGGGCCGCTGAACGAGGTGACCGAAGAAGACGGAATGGATCACTTGCTCGCGCGCTATCTGCGAGGCTTTGGACCCGCGGGGCTCAACGACGCAGCCAACTGGGCGGGATTGCAGGTGACGAAGCTGCGGCCCTCGGCCGAGCGACTCCGACTGCGCCGCTTCCGCGACGAGAAGGGCAGGGAATTGCTCGACCTGCCGCGCGCTCCGCTCCCCGATCCCGGCACGCCGGCACCGGTTCGCTTCCTACCCACGTGGGACGCAACGCTCCTGGCGCACGCTCGGCGCACGCAGATCCTTCCCGAGCAGTACCGCAAGCTCGTCTTTCACACGAAGACCCCCCATTCGGTGCCGACGTTTTTGGTCGATGGAGCGGTGGCGGGAACCTGGCGCTATGAAGAGGGACGGATAGGCCTCAAACCGTTCGCCCCTTTGTCAAAGTCGGTCATGCGCGAACTGCGGGACGAGGCCGACCGGCTGGCCGCCTTTCACGCCGGCTGAGAAACGTGCGCGACCTCTACCGCGCGCGTTTCTATGCCGGGGAGGATGAATCCGAGCAACCCCGTGGCCTCCTCCACCAGCGAGGCCCTGTCGTTCTTCGAGAGACCTGTCGAAGGGCTCGATGATCAGCCTGGCGGAATCTCCTTCGCGCACAACCCTCCAGAGCCCCGAGATGAAGCCGTCTACCAGGAACGAACCCTTGAAGAGCCCCTTCGGCCACTCCCAGTCCGCGAATGCTCGCGGAGTGATACGCGTGCGGTCCGCGTGCCCCAGAAAGGCGTTGTCGTACTCGGGAAAGAAGCGGGGCGGCGCCGGCGTGTCGGGATCGGGCAAAGGACCCTCGGGCACGTCGAGCAGTTCGCGCCCGCTCTCGTCTTCGAAGACCCGTAGCCGCGGGCGAAGGCGTTCGGTCATCGCGCGTAACTTCGTCATTCCACACCAGGCCTGGATGCCCATCACCGAGGCGGGGCCGAAGGCCGCGAGGTAACGGAGGATCATCTGCTCCTGCGACGGGTTGGATTCGAGTGGTTGATCGAGCCAGGACTCGATCGTGGTCCACGCGGCTTGACTACTCCGGCCCCAGATGCCCCGGGGCGTCACCTGAACCATCGGGACGAGATAGGTGACGGCGTGGGCGAGGGAGTTCGCGTCTCGATCGGGCCACCGCTGCTCCAGCAGCGACCTCAGCTCGGCACGAGTGCGCGGGCGTTCATCCACCAGCACCCGGCCCTCGGCCACGACCTCGTCGAGATCGATCTCCGGTAGCTTGCGACCGAACGGACTACCCGTCTTGAACATGCGTTCCAAGACTCCCCGGAGGAGGGGGCGCAGGTACAGACAGTCCCGGGCGGTCACCAGATGGATGGTCCCCCGCATCAGCGAGGCGCGCACCGCCTCACGTCCTTCGAACAGCCCGGACAACTCGTCGGTTTGAAAGCCATCGATGCGTGACCACAGCGCGAGGTAGGGATCGTTGGGCACCTGCGCCTGCATACCGACCAGCCGTTCGATGACCTCGGCTGCAGGCAGTTTCACCCTCCGCAACAGCAGCTGGCGTTCCAGAAAGGCGCGGTTGAGCTCTCTTCGAGACAGCACCCGAACGGCCTTCTTCTCCCGCGTCGTCATGACCGCCGCTCCTTGAACCTCGATGATGAACGCTTCTTAGGAGAACAGACTGCTGTAGGCGTTGAGCGCCGGTTGTCCGCCCAGGTGAGCGTAGAGCACGGTCGAGTCTCGTGCGATCTCTTCCCGCGTCACCAGATCGATGAGCCCCGCCATTGATTTGCCCTCATAGACGGGGTCCGTGATCATGCCCTCCGTGCGGGCTGCGGTGCGCATCGCCTCGAGCGTCGACTCGTCGGGGATGCCGTAGGTTCCCGCGTGATAACGGTCGAAGAGAGTGATTTCGTCGTCGCGCAGCTCTCGCTCCAACCCGATGAGCTTTGCCGTGTTGCGCGCGATCCGAGTCACCTGATCGAGCGTTTCCTGAGGTTTGGCCGAAGCATCGACGCCGATGACCCTTCGAGACCGCCCGCCGGCCTCCTCGAGCACGGCGAAGCCCGCGATCATGCCGGCCTGGCTGCTACCCGTTACCGAGCACACGACGATCGTGTCGA
>JBOGWW010000211.1:0-6358 GCA_050693655.1 Actinomycetota bacterium
GCATTCCTGTCCGCGGCCACGAACCTCGTACCCAACGATTCGAACGGCGTCGCCGACGTCTTCGTGCACGACCGGAAAACCAAGAAGACGGTCCGGGCGAGCGTCGCCGGCAACGGCGCCCAGAGCAGCAGCTCCAGTCACTTCCCTGCCATGGCGAATGACGGCAGCGTCGCGTTCCCTTCTCTTGCCTCCAATCTCGTCAATAACGACACCAATGGGGCCTGGGACGTGTTCGTTCGCAACATCAAGACCAAGAAAACCCGCAGGGTGAGCATCAGCAGTGCGGGCGCGCAGGATAACGCCTCGGGCGTCTTCTTTGGGCCGCCTCAGATCTCCGCCGACGGCAGGAGGATGGCGTTCGACTCGGTGGCCACGAACCTCGTGGCCGGAGACACCAACGGGGCGGTGGACGTGTTCCTCCACACTCGGAGCAACCAGACGACCCGGCGCGTCAGCGTGCGCTTCGATGGGACCCAGGGCAACGCCACGGGCTTCGTGGGCGACCTGGCATCGAGCGGACGCTTCGTCTCCTTCCCCTCGAACTCGACGAACCTGGTCGGGGGCGACAGCAACGCCGCATACGACGTCTTCGTGAGAGGTCCTTACAAGTAAGAGGCACGCAGGCCCTGACGAACCGCAAGAGCACGGGCAGCGCCCCTCCGAGAGATGCGTTCGCAGGGGCGCTCCTCGCGACTCGGGGCGGTAGCCTGCTTTGATGAGCGACCTCGATTCCTACCGCGACGAGTTCCCAATCCTGGCCGAGCGGACCTACCTCATCTCGGCCTCGCTCGGCCCCCTCTCGGTGCGCGCCCGGCGGGCCGCCGGCGAGCACCTCGATCTCTGGCAGCGCCTCGGCCCGGAGGAACTGTGGTTCGCCCACGCCTTTCCGAAGCTTGCGCAGTGCAGGGACCAGTTCAGCCAGATCATCGGGGCCGACCCCGACGAGGTCGCGATCGTCCCCTCGGTCTCCTCCGGGCTCTCCTCCATCGCCTCCTGCCTCGACTACGAGACCCGCAACAAGGTCGTGCTCTCCGACATGGACTTCCCGACGAACGGTTACGTCTGGAGAGCTCAGCAGCGCCGGGGGGCGAAGCCCGACTTCGTCCCTTCCGCCGACGGGATCAGAGTGCAAGCGGACGACGTGGTAGCTCGAATCGACGACCAGACCGCGATGGTCAACATCAACCGCGTGCTGTTCGAGTCGTCCTGGATCATGGACCTGCCGTCGATCGTTGAGGCCGCTCACGGCGCCGGGTCCTACGTGGTCGTCGACGATTTCCACGGGAGCGGCATCGTCCCCGTAGATGTGCACCAGCTGGGCATCGACTTCCTCGTGTCGGGCGCGCTGAAGTGGCTGATGGGCGGCCAGGGGATCGCCTTCCTCTATTGTCGCCGCGACCTGATCGAACGAATGCAGCCGCTCGTGGTCGGCTGGTTCGGGACCAAGCACCCCTTCGACTTCGATCGCTCTGGGCTCGACCTCCACGACGACGCCCGGCGCTTCGAGACCGGGACCTACACCCTGCCCCAAGCCTGGACGGCCTGCGCAGGGATGGAGATGATCCTCGAAGTGGGGGTGGACCGAATCCGAGCTCGGAATCAGGAGTTGACTCAGCTCATCATCGAGAAGACGGACGAGTCCGGTCTGGAACTGCTGTCGCCTCGTCAAAAGGACCTGCGAGGCGGGCTCGTTCGGGTCCGCGTCCCGGGAGGGCGACCCAACGCCGAGCGCATACTGCACGAGCTCTTCAAGCGCGACGTGGTGCTCGATCAACGGGGTGACGCTCTGCGAATATCGCCACACTTCTTCTCGACGGAGCACGACATCGAGCGCTGCTTCGAGGAGCTGAACCAGGTCGTCTGACCCCATGACTCCGGGTGATCGGTTCGGGTACGGCACCCAAACGCTACGGGACTACTTCCAGAAAATAGTCAGGGCGTAGTCACAAAAAATAGGGGGAACAAGAAACCATATGGGGGCGTTGTGCGTCATAGTAGCGACAGCACGAACTTCGACGGCCATTTGCCCCCAGGCCCCCGGACCCGCGACCGGGGGCCTGGTGTTTCCCCCCTCGTACGACCTAGCCTGCTAACGTCCACCGGTCGCCGCGCCATCTCCATCCCGTGGTCGCCGTGCGAAGCCCGAGCCAGAGTGTCGCCCCGGCCGCCAGGCCCGCAGTTCCCCAGCCGAGGTTCAAGGCCAGCAGCGACACGCTCGCGTATGCCAGCGACGAGACGAGCATCGACCCGGCGAGGAAGCGGGTATCGCTTGCTCCGATGAGGATTCCGTCCAGCGTGAAGGCCAGGGCGCTCAAGGGCTGGACCACGGCGAGCCAGGCGATCAACGCGGCGGCCCCCTCGATCACCGACTCGTCGTTGCTGAAGGCCGACGCCAGCGCCCCTCGACCCAGATAGAGGCCGAGCCCGACGCCCAGCCCGACGAGCAGTCCCCATTCCATCAGCCGGACGCTGACCTCCCTCGCCTCGGCTCGAGTCCCGGCCCCCAGATGCCTACCGACCAGGGCTTGCGCCGCGATGGCCACGGAATCCAGGACCAGGGACAGGAACAGGAACAGCTGCATCGTGATCTGCCACGCGCCCAGGGAATCCAGGCTCATGCGCGCGGCGACCGAGGTCGCCAGCGTCATCGCGCCGAGCAACGCCCCCGTGCGCACGACCAGGTCCGCTCCGATCCTGACCAGGCCACTCGCGACCTCCGTCTCGAAACGCCAGACGGCGCCGGCCCGCTTGAAGCGCGGGGTGAGTATCAACAGGAACGCGCTAGCCGCCACCCATTGACCGATAACGGTCGCCCACGCGGCTCCCTGGACGCCCAGGCCGGCGGCGTAGATCAGCACGAAGTCCAGTGCCACGTTGAGGAGGGCACCGCCCACGGCGATGTACATGGGCGTTCTCGTATCCTGGAAGCCGCGCAGCCAGCCGTGACCCACCTGCGCCAGGAGGACGGCGGTCGCCGACAGCACCCTGATCCTCAGGTACGGCTCGGCCAGGTGTTGGGTCTCGGGGCCGGCTCCCAGCAGCCGCACGATGGGTCCCGCGAACAGCATCCCGAGCATCGTCACGGCTGCTCCGAGGGAGAGTGCCATGAGCAGGGCCTGGAGTCCGATCCGGGCCGCGTTGCGTTGGTCGCCGGCGCCGACGAACCGGGCCACGCGCGGCGTCACCCCGTAGGCCAGGAAGCTGAACAGCCAGAACGAGGCGGTGAAGGCCGCGGTGCCGACCGCGACGGCTCCGAGCTCTTCGGCCCCCAGGTTGCCGACGAAAGCGGTATCGGCCAACGAGTAGAGGGGGTCTGCGGCCAGCGCAGCCAGGGCCGGGAGCCCCAAAGAAAGGATCGTCCTGTCGTCGGGATGGCGTCCGGGGAACAGCCAGCGTCGCCGGACGGAAGCGCTTCTAGCCGACGTCACGCAACTCGCGCTTGAGGTCGTTGATCTCGTCCCTGATGCGAGCGGCATACTCGAAGCGGAGGTCCTCGGCGGCCTGGTGCATCTCCTCCTGAAGCTGCAGGATGAGCCGCTTCAAGTCCTCCGGTCCCCCGCCGAAGGGTTCGCTCCGCCTGCTCTTGGACTTCGTGGGGACGGTCTCCGCGCGCTCTCGCCCGAACAACAGGATGTCCGAGACGGCCTTGCGAATCGACATGGGATTGATCCCGTGGGCCTCGTTGTACTCGAGCTGGATCATGCGCCGCCGTTGGGTCTCGTCGATGGCCCGCCGCATGGAGTCGGTTACCTCGTCAGCGTACATGACGACCTGGCCGTCCACGTTCCGGGCCGCTCGTCCGATGGTTTGAATGAGCGACGTCTGCGACCGGAGATAGCCCTCTTTGTCCGCGTCGAGGATCGCGACCAGGGAGACCTCGGGCAGGTCGAGACCCTCTCTCAGGAGGTTGATCCCGACGAGCACGTCGAACTCGCCCAGTCGCAGGTCGCGCAGGATCTCGATCCGCTCGACGGTGTCGATGTCGGCGTGCAGGTAGCGCACCCGGATACCGGACTCGAGCAGATAATCGGTGAGGTCCTCGGCCATCTTCTTGGTGAGCGTGGTAACGAGGACGCGGTAACCGGACTCGGTCCTTTTCCTGATCTCCTCCATGAGGTCGTCGATCTGTCCCTTGGTGGGGCGGATCTGAACCTCGGGATCAACGAGCCCGGTGGGGCGCACGATCTGCTCGACGAATTCACCGCCCATCTTGCGTTCGAAGGGACCGGGGGTCGCGCTCATGAACACGATCTGCTCCACCGAGTCCAGGAACTCGTCGAAGCGCAGCGGACGGTTGTCGAGCGCGCTGGGGAGCCGGAAGCCGTGCTCGACGAGCGTTTCCTTGCGGGACTTGTCGCCCTCGTACATCCCGTTCAGTTGAGGAACACCGACGTGGCTTTCGTCCAGGACCACGAGGAAGTCGTCGGGGAAGTAGTCCAGCAGTGTGTTCGGCCTCGATCCGGCGGCTCGTCCCTCGATGTGGCGGGAGTAGTTCTCGATCCCGTTGCAGAAGCCGACCTCCCGCAGCATCTCGAGGTCGTACTCGGTGCGCATGCGCAGACGTTGGGCCTCGAGCAGCTTGTTCTCGGCGGTCAGGCGTTCGAGGTTCTCCTGCAACTCGATCTCGATCCCGGTGATCGCCTTGCCGAGGCGCTCCTGCGACGCGACGTAGTGGGAGGCCGGATAGACCTCGTAGTGACCGAGTTCGGACATGATCTCGCCGGTGAGCGTGTCGAGCATGACGATCCGATCGACCTCGTCGCCGAACAGTTCGATGCGGATGGCCTTCTCCTCGTAGGCTGGAAACACCTCGATGGTGTCGCCCCGCACCCGGAACTTGCCGCGCACGAAGTTGACGTCGTTGCGCTCGTACTGGATGTCGATGAGCTTGTCGATGATGAAGTCTCGGTCGGCCGTGCCGCCGCGGGCCACGCTGACCGTCTGGTTGAGGTATTCCTCGGGTGAGCCCAGGCCGAAGATGCACGAGACGCTGGCGACGATGAGGACGTCGTTGCGTTGCAGCAACGCGCTGGTGGCCGCGTGGCGCAGCCGCTCGATCTCGTCGTTGATCGAGGAGTCCTTCTCGATGTAGGTATCGCTCGAAGGCACATAGGCCTCGGGCTGGTAGTAGTCGTAGTAGCTGACGAAGTACTCGACCGCGTTATTGGGAAAGAACTGCTTGAACTCGTTGCAGAGCTGGGCGGCGAGCGACTTGTTCGGGGCGATGACCAGCGTCGGCTTCTGGATCTGTTCGAGCGCCCAGGCGACCGTGGCCGTCTTCCCCGTTCCCGTGGCCCCCAGCAGAGTCGAGAACCGATCCCCCGCCAGCACGCGCTCGGCCAGCCCGGCTACAGCCTTGGGCTGGTCTCCTGCGGGAGCGAATTCGGCCTCGACCTTGAACGGGGGCATCACAAGAGTGTAACTAGTGGCCCCGACGGATATTCCGTTCAGCGACCGCCGAGGATCGCCGTCACCGCAGTGACCACGATGAATCGGGTCAGGAGGTGGGTGGGCGTTTGTCTGCCCAGGGCCGCGCCTCTTCCAGTTGGGCCGCGAGCCCGATCAGAGTGGCCTCGCCGGCGGGGCGACCCTGCAACTGGGAGCCGATCGGCAGGCCCGAGGAAGACCAGTGCAGGGGCATGTTGACCGCCGGCTGTCCGGTGATGTTGGCGATGACTGTGAACGGAACCACCATCCCCGCGCGGACTAGCTGCATCCAGGGATCCCCTTCCTCGAAGATCCACCCGATGGGGCGCGGCGTAAGCGGCATCGTGGGCGTCAGCACCACGTCGTAGTCGTTCCAAACGGCGACCACCCGCCGCGCATAGGCCTCGACCTGGATGCGTGCCTGGACGTAGGTCGCCATCGTCGTCTGCGCGGCGGCCTCGGCGAGCACCCGGTTGAGGGGCTCGAGTCCGGCGGGATCCAGTCCCGCGTAGTAAGCGCAACCGCTCTGCCAGATGGTGATGAAGTGGATCGTCAGCTCGGGCTCGTTCCAGTGCGGATCGAACTCGTCGACCCTGTGGCCCAGAGATTCCAGGAGCGAGGCGGTGTCGCGCACCGCGGCGGCCACCTCGTCCTCGACGGGCGTCTCGTTTCCGCCCACCAACGTGAACCCGATCCTCAGGGTGCCGGGGTCGGCTCCCGCCTCCTCGACGAAGGGCCGCTCCGGCGGAGGTGTCCAGTAGGGGTCGCCCACCTCGTACCCGCTCATGACGTCCAGCAGGGCGGCCGCGTCGGCGACGCTCCTCGCGATCGCTCCCTCGGTCGCGAAGCCGGCCAGAACCTCTCCGAAGCGGGGTGCGTTCGAGACCCGTCCGCGCGCGGGCTTGATGCCGAAGAGGCCGCAACAGGAGGC
>JBOGWW010000212.1:0-7819 GCA_050693655.1 Actinomycetota bacterium
CTCCTACGCGGTCCAATACCTCTGGGCCTCCCTAGTTTTCTGAGCGCGGGAGGTCCCGCCAAACGGGCACAACGGCACAAAGAAACCCCCGGTAAGCCGGATGTGCGACGGTTGGGGCCCAGCAGACCGAGCCCAGAAGGTGAAGCGACTTGCAGGAGGACCAGCACAAGGTTTCCACGCTCGAACTCTTCTTCGATCTCGTATTCGTCTTCACGCTGACGCAGCTGGCGAGCAATCTGAGGCACCATCCCACTTTCGAGGGAGCCGCGCGCACGGTCCTCGTCTTCACGGTGCTCTATTGGATGTACGGGGGCTACGTCTGGCTCACGAACCAGGTGACGCCGAACCTGACCCTCCGACGCCTTCTCCTCATCTTGGGGATGGCCGGGTTCTTCGTCTGTGCGTTGGCGATCCCGGAAGCCTTCGGGACCACCGGCCTGGCCTTTGGGCTTGGCTATCTCCTGGTGGTCCTCGTACACAGCCTCCTCTACGGAGAGGAGGTCGGGTGGGGCGTGCTGGTACGCCTCGCACCGCTGAACCTCGCGTCGGCCGGCTGCGTGATAGCGGCGGGCCTTCTGGATGGTTGGGCGGCGTATGCCGGGTGGCTTGCTGCGATCGCGATCCAATTCGTCACTCCGTTCATCGCCGCTCGAGCGGCCCCCGGATTCGACATCCATGCGGAGCATTTCGTCGAACGCCATGGGCTCATCATGATCGTGGCATTGGGCGAGTCGATCGTGGCGGTGGGGATCGGAGCGAGCGAGCTTTCGCTCAACGCCTCCGTCGTGATGGCCATGATGTTGGGCCTGGCCCTCACGTCCGCGCTCTGGTGGGCCTACTTCAGGGGTGAGGACGAGGCCGCCGAGATGAAGATGGCTAAGGCGACGCCCGAAGTGAGATTCCGGCTTGCGATCAACGCGTACTTCTACTCGTACATACCGATGTTGCTGGGGATCGTGATCATGGCCGCGGCCCTGGAGGAAGCGGTAGCGGACGTGACGCATCCCCTGCCGGGCGCCTTCGCCGCAGCCCTCGGCGGAGGGGTCGCTCTCTATCTGTTCGGCGACATCTCCTTCCGGCGGACCCTGGACATCCAACCCCGCGCTTTTCGCGTCGGAGGTGCGGTGCTGGCGGCGGCGACGATCTTCGTCGGTAGGTACTCGAGCGCCGTGGCGCAGCTGACTCTGCTCGTTGCGATCCTTTGCGGAATGCTGTTGATCGAGTTCCGAATCGGTCGCGCGCAGAGGGCGGAGGCGCGCGCCTAAGACTGCCGGGACCGTCCGGCGCTCACCAGGATCGGGAACTTCCTCGCCAGATCCCAAACCAAGTCGGCTCGAGGCTCGGTAGTGCGAGATGACGCCCTGCGCGGAGGCATTCGGGAGCCAATAAATGGATGGCGGCTGCGGCCTCGCGTGGCGGCGGACATTCGTCGGGGGAAGCACAAAGGGGGAAGCAAGATGAAACGACTCTTGGCTGCAGTCGCGTCGTGCGCGCTGGTGCTCTCGGCCGCGGGTTCACCGGTTGCCGCGCAAGCACTGGACGACCCGATCCCGCGCCCCATCAGAGAGGGCGGCGTTCAGGTCAGGCTCGAGCCGGTCGCCACCGGTCTCACGGCTCCCAACTGGGGAATCTCGGCGCCGGGCGACGCGGATCGACTGTTCGTCGTCGATCAGGACGGCATCGTGTGGGCCGTCGACCTGTCGTCGGGCGCGAAGAGCGTCTTCCTCGATGTCTCGGCCCGTCTGGTCCCGCTCGGAGCGTTCGGTCCGAACACCTTCGACGAACGAGGCCTGCTTGGGCTCGCGTTCGATCCCGATTACGCGAGCAACGGTCTCCTCTACACCTACACTTCTGAGCCGGTATCGGGGCCCGCCGACTTCTCGACGATGCCAACCGGCATGTCCGCGAACCACCAGAGCGTGATCGCGGAGTGGCGCGTCCCGAATCCACGCAACCCGTCGTCGGTAGTGGATCCCAGCACTCGGCGTGAGCTGCTGCGCATCGACGAACCACAGTTCAATCACAACGCGGGAGCGCTCAACTTCGGACCGGACGGCTTCCTCTACATCTCGCTCGGCGACGGCGGCGCGGCCGATGATCAGGGCGTCGGGCACAGCCCACAGGGAAACGGCCAGGACCCAAGCAACGTGCTGGGCTCGATCCTTCGCATCGACCCCACCGGTACCAATTCGGCCAACGGCAACTACGGAGTTCCTCAGGACAATCCGTTCGTCGGCCGGGCGGGCTTCGTGCCGGAGATCTGGGCCTACGGCTTTCGTAATCCCTTCCGCTTCTCATTCGACTCGCGCACCGGCAAGCTTTGGGCCGGAGACGTGGGACAGAACGACATCGAGGAAGTCGACGTCGTGACCAGGGGAGGCAACTTCGGCTGGAGGGTCAAGGAGGGTTCCTTCTTGTTCGATCCCAACGGCGACCAGCCCGGCTTCGTCACCGCCAGGAGCCCGGGGAAGCCGAAGGGTCTCATCGATCCCATCGCGGAGTACGACCACGATGAGGGCATCGCGGTCGTCGGAGGCTTCGTCTACCGGGGCGATGCCATTCCCCAGCTCAGAGGACGCTACGTCTTCGGCGATTTTGCTCGGAGCTTCGCCGAATTCGGGCGACTGTTCTTCCTCAATCCGGCCGAGCGAATCAGAGAGTTGAGATTGGTCGGACAAGAGTCGCTGGGTCTGAAGCTCGACGGTTTCGGACAGGGCGCCGACGGCGAGCTGTACGTCCTGGGCAACACCACCGGAACACCCTTCGGGGAGACCGGCGTCGTCCTAAGGATCGCTCCCCGCCAGCGAGACAACGAGCTCGAGGCGGACCTCAATGGTTTCGCCGAGGTCGATCCCGCCACCGGCGATTTCGGAGCGGGCGACCTCAACGGTGACGGCCTTGCGGAGATCCGCCTCCGTCCCGACGACGGACGGGTCTGCTTCAAGCTCGAGTGGGCCGACATCGACGAACCGGTGGCCGGGCACATTCACCCCGGGGTGGTGGGCGTCAACGGGCCCGTCGTCGTGGACCTCCTGGGCAACGCCGACCAGTTCCGGCACGAAGACGGAGCGGGCCGAGCCCGAGGCTGCACCGAGGGAGTGGCACCCGAGTTGATCGACGACATCGGGAACCATCCCGGCGCCTACTACGTGAACGTACATACGGCGCCCTTCCCAGGAGGTGCGATAAGGGGAAATCTGGAACGAGAGGAGGCCGGCATCTAAGCAGGGCCGAGATTCTGAGCGCGCGCTCCCGCAGATCGGCCACCACGGCAGAAAGAAACCGGTGCTCGGTCAAAAGGACCAGGTGCCCGCTTTGTTTCCGGCATTTGCCATATCCCGGGCCCGCGTGGGAGGCTTTCCCGGTTGCAAAAGGGTGGTTTCGCGGGTCATCTGAACAGGGGGGGCAATGCGTCGGTGGGTAGCAATTCTGATCGCGGGGGTCCTGGCGTCTGCGCTGATGTCGCCGGTCGGCGATGCGGCCGAACAACGGCGAGGCCGAGAGCGGCTCGAAGCCTATACGGCCGTGGTGAATGCCGAACAACTCGGTCAGCTCCAGGAGCAGGGCTTTGACGTCGACGCAGAGCGCGCGGGCGGAGCCAACCTCAAGGTCGACCTCGTGCTTTCGAACCAGCAGCGCGCCAAACTCGCGCGGCAGGGAATCAAGACCAAGCTGACCCGCGTCAAGGGCGGCCAGACCGTGCAGCAGTTCGCCGCCGCGCAAGCCGCGAACGGCTTCGAGGTGTGGCGCTCCTGGGACGAGCCGGGCGGCTTCCGCGATCAGATGTACGAGATCGCCCGCGAGAATCCGCAAATCACCAAGCTCGTCAACCTCGGAACGACGATCCAGGGCCGCGAGATGCTGGCGCTCAAGATCACACAGGGCGCGCGCGGCCAGCGCGACGGAAGCCGGCCGGCAGTGCTCTACAGCGCGACGCAGCACGCGCGCGAATGGATCGCCGGAGAGGTCGACCGGCGTCTGATGAACTACTTCGTGGACCGCTGGCGCGCCAACGACAAAGAGATCAGGAACCTGCTCAGGAAGTCCGAGCTCTGGTTCGTGCCGATCGCGAACCCGGACGGCTACCAGTACACCTTCGACACCGAACGCCTGTGGCGCAAGAACCTGCGCGACAACAACGGTGACGGCGAGATCACGGTGGGGGACGGCATCGACCTCAACCGCAACTTCCCGAACCACTTCAAGTACGACGAGGAAGGATCCTCATCGATCTTCTCGAGCGAGACCTACCGCGGCGCCGGCCCGGTCTCCGAACCGGAGACCGAGGCCATGAAGGGCCTGCTCGACGACATCGGTTTCGAGTTCCAGGTCAACTGGCACTCCGTCGGCGAGTGGCTGCTGTACGCGGAGGGATGGCAGATCGGTACCCCCACCGCGGACGACCCGATCTACTACGCGCTCTCCGGCAACCTGGACGAGCCCGCGATCGACGGGTTCCACCCGGGGTTGAGCTCGGACGTCCTCTACGTAACCAACGGCGAGACGACCGACTACGCGCACGCCACCACCGGCGCGCTGGCGTGGACGCCTGAACTCGGCGACGGCTGTCCGGACGAGGACTGCGGCTTCGTGTTCCCCGACGACGAAGAGGCCGTGCAGGAGGAGTTCGAGCGCGTCCTTCCGTTCGCGCTCTCGGTCGCGAAGTCGGCGGACGATCCCGAGAACCCGGACTCCGTGCTCGGCATCGAGACCAAGCCCTTCTACCTCGAGAGCGACGACCCCTACAAGGAGGGGATCCCGGGCGCCAACTTCAAGTTCGAGTACTCCTACGGCGACCCGCAGCCGGTTCAGGTTCTGGCCAAGCGGAGCCTCGGGGACGTCACGCTGAGGTACAGCATCAACGGTGGGGCCGTCCAGAGCGCGCCGACCACCGAGTGGGAGGGCGGCGAGCGCTACGACCCCGCCGACGTCCACTACCGCGAGATGCGCGGCGAGGTGACCGGCACGGAACCAGGCGACTCGGTCGAGGTCTGGTTCACCGGTGGAGGCGAGCGGAGCGAGTCGTTCACCTATGAGGCCGTTTCCGAGACGGACAACGAGGTGCTGGTGGTCGCGGCCGAGGACTACACCGGTGCGTCGCCGAACCAGGCGCCGGGCCCCCACTACCTGAACCACTACCTGGATGCGCTCGACGCGGCGGGCCATGACGCCGATGTCTACGACGTCGACGCGCGCAACCGCACGGCGCCGGACCACATGGGCGTGCTGAGCCACTACGAGGCCGTGGTCTGGTACACGGGCGACGACATCGTCACCCGCAAAGCCGGGTGGACGCCCGGCAACGCCGACCGGCTCGCGCTGGACGAGATGCTCGAGTTCCGGGCGCACATGAACGAGGGCGGCGGAGTGCTGTACACGGGCCCATGGGCCGGGCAGCAATACACGAGCGCCGTCGGCAACCAGTTCTACGACCCCAAGGGCGAGGGCCCGTGCACTCCGAACCCGGGCTTCGACCCACGCCGCTGCTTGTTGCTCCGCGGCTCCGGTGACGGAACCAACGACGTGCTCCAGTATTACTTCGGTTCGTACCTGCTCATCGCCGGTGACGGGCACGATCCGGAGACGGGCGAGCACTTCGACGCGATCGGCATCGACGATCCGCTCGAAGGCCTGTCCTGGGGCTTCGACGGTCCCGACAGCGCGGGCAACCAGAACATGAGCTCGTCGTTCGTAGCCACGGGTGGCATCCTCCCGCCCGAGGAGTTCCCGCAGTTCGAGAGCTGGCCCTCCAGCCGGTGGGACAAGCCGGGCGGGCCGTTCGAGCCGCACACCGGCGAGCGGTACGTCTACTCGCAGATTGCGGATGTCTCCTACAAGCGGCTGACGCGCGAGATCCAGGTGCCGGCCGGGGGTGGGGAGCTGAACTTCTGGACCTCCTACGACACCGAGGCCGCTTGGGACCACTTGTTCGTGGAGGCCCGTACGGCGGGTGGCGACGACTGGACGACGCTGCCGGACGCGAACGGCCACACGACGCAGGACACCGGCGATAGCTGCCCCGCGGGCTGGGGCGACGAGCTGCACCCGCAGCTTCACCACTACCAGACGCTCAACGCGGACGGCACCTGCTCGCCGACCGGTACGACCGGCGAGTGGAACGCGGCCTCGGGCAACTCGGGCGGCTGGCAGGAGTGGTCCGTCGACCTCTCCGACTGGTCCGGAGAGACCGTGGAGGTTTCGATCGCGTACGCCAGCGACTGGGCGATCCAGAACCTCGGAGCGTTCGTCGACGACGTGACTCTGCCGGACGGCACGAGCACGTCGTTCGAGACCGACATGGGGGGCTGGACGATCACCGGCCCGCCGCCGGGCAGCGGTCCCAACGCGAACAACTGGATTCAGACGGATGCCGCCGGCTTCCCGGTCGGCTCCTCGATCACCACCCCGAGCTCGACGATCATGGGCTTTGGGATCGAGGGCATCACGGGGGCCGACGACCGAGCGGCGGTCATAGGCCGAGCGGTCGACCACCTGCTGGAATAGCCGACGATCAAAGGGGAGGGGCTACTCACGGCCCCTCCCCCCTTACTTCAGATGTTCACCACGCGGTCTGCGGCGACGATGGCGTCGGCGAGATCCTTGGGCGTGATGAAGCGGCCGTTCTTGGCCGTCAGATCGTCGTCGAGGACCCCACGGGCCCTTCCGCACAGCCCTCAGACGTAGACGGGGATCTTGTGCTCGACGACTTGAGGCCACAACTGGGCCAGCGGCGAGAAGCCCATCCCGTGTATGTGCGCCGCGACTTCGTCCTTGATCACGTAGGTGGCCTCGCCGAGCAGTGCGAGTTGGGTTTGATGCCCGGCCTCCACCGCTCCCAGAGCGCCGACGAACGGAATCGTTGCTCGGGTTGGATCATCCGACCCGAATGTGGACGAGAACAGAATGACGCTCATCCCACCCCTCCCTATCGTTCGAGCAGCCTCCTTCACACTCCGTCTGCAGGCACGGGGTGTCAACCAACTTGGCGCGGTCTACACCACTCGTATCAGGCATTTTCCCCAGGCGGGATGTTCTGGTTGAGGCGGAAGACGTTGTTCGGATCGTAGCGACCCTTGATCGATGCGAGCCGGTCCCAAGTCGTGCCCGGGTAGGCGGCGCGGATCCGGTCCTCGCCCTCGTCGCCGAGGAAGTTGACGTACCCGCGGGGATCACCCTGGTTGAGCGCCGCCGCGAAACGATCGACCCAGTCCTCGTGGACCGCCTTCTCCTCGATGCGCTCGTAGAGGACGGCGACGTTCACCATGATCCTTCGCGCGCGGTGTGCGAATGCGGTGGCCTCCTCGGGAACGCGTGCCATCGCCCCACCGAGTACCCGGAGCTGCGCGACGGCCATCGAGCCGCTCGAGGTCTGCAGGTGATCCAGGATCGTGTGCCCTGCGCCGCGCTCGAGGGTGTCGACGAACATCGTGCGGGCCGCGCCGATCGGGTGAAAGCCCTCCTCATCCGGGAAGTACATCTCGGGATAAGTCATCGGGCGCACCATGTCGACGATCGGGGTGGCGAGGGCGCGGAAGGGTGCGATGGCGCGCTCGCCGACCTCCGTGTCGCCGGCGTAGGTCATGAGCGCCATCACCACCAGTTTGCCGTGATGGTCTTCCGGCACGAATGGCATCGGCGGAGCCGGCATGACGTTGGCGATGGTCGAAAGTTCCTCCGGAGCGGCCTCGGCCTCGGTGATGAACGATTGGATGACTTCGGGGGTAGCCGGGAGGATCATCATGCCGCCCACGATCGAGGGAACCTCGTGCAGCCGGAAGTGGAACCGAGTGGCTACGCCGAAGTTGCCGCCTCCGCCGCG
>JBOGWW010000213.1:0-1920 GCA_050693655.1 Actinomycetota bacterium
CCGCTCGTGCGCGTGACCGGCGATAGCGCGGTCTCGCGCCCCATCGCCGGCACGCGCCGGCGCGGGGCGTCGGCCGAGGAGGACGAGGCCCTCGCGAGAGACCTTCTGACCGACTCCAAAGAGAGGGCCGAGCACGTGATGCTCGTCGATCTGGCCCGCAACGATCTCGGCAGGGTGAGCCGTTACGGAACGGTCAGGGTGGACGAACTGATGACCATCGAGCGCTACAGCCACGTGATGCACATCGTGTCGTCGGTCAGCGGACGGCTGGCCCCGAGCTGCGACGCCCTCGACGCGCTGGCGGCCTGTTTTCCCGCGGGCACCATGTCGGGCGCTCCGAAGGTCCGAGCCATGGAGATCATCGACTCGCTCGAACGAACTCGCAGGGGGCCCTACTCGGGCGTGGTCGGGTACTTCGACTTCTCGGGCAATCTCGATACCTGCATAACCATCCGCACGATCGTGGCCACCGGCGGGCGCGCCTACGTTCAGGCCGGCGCGGGGGTCGTGGCCGACTCGGATCCCCTGGCGGAGACGCGCGAGACCACCAACAAGGCCGAGGCCGCGTTGCGAGCCGTGGCCGCGGCCTCGAAGCTCGGAGGCCCCTGAGAAACCGAAGTCCGGGGCAGCTCCTGCGGCCCCCTTGGAAGGGTTTGCCCGGCAGGGAGGTGAACTCCTCCCTTAGGCTTACGCAGGCGCAATCGGGCAACGAGGCCTAACCTCTTCGTTCTGCCGGCCCGATGAAGCCGCTATGAGCCCGAGGGGGAGCTTCACCGATGACTGAGGAGTCCGCGTTCACCGAGGCCTTGGTCGAGCGCGCCCCCGTGGTCTTCTACCGACGCGCGGCCGACCTGGACGCCATCGCCTACGTGAGCGCCAACTCCGAGCGAGTGCTGGGCTACGCACCGGCCCGGGTGATGAGACGATCGGGGTTCTGGGACTCGCGGATACACGAGGAGGACCGGCGGTGGTACCGGCGCGGCCTGGACGGCCTGGAGCCCGGAGGCCAGACGCAGTCCGAGTACCGCTGGCTGAAGCCGGATGGGACGCCGATCTGGCTTCATTGCATCGAGTACGCGGAGACCGACGAAGACGGGAACCTGCGGGGAACGCTCGGCTACGCGACGGATGTGACGGAACGAATGACGGTGCTCGCGGTATTGCGAGGAGCACACGCCGAGATGCAGACGCTGAACGATGACCTGACGGAGGCCCGCGACGCGGCCGAAGCCGCCAACCGGGCCAAGAGCGAGTTTCTTTCGGGGATGAGTCACGAGATCCGGACCCCCCTCAACGCGATCCTCGGCTTCGCGCAGCTTCTCGGCATGGCTCAACTCGCCGAGGAGGAGCGAGAGGGTGTGGACGAGATCCTCAAGGGCGGGCGACACCTCTTGAGCTTGGTGGACGAGGTGCTGGACATCGCGAGGATCGAGGCGGGCAATCTCTCGCTGTCCATAGAACCGGTGGAACTCGGCCAGGTGTGCGAGGAATGCCTCGCCCTGGTTCGTCCGCTTGCTTCGACCAATGAGGTGAAGTTGACCGAGGCGACCTTCGACGTGGGCCGGTTCGTGATGGCCGACCGCCAGAGGGTGAAACAGGTTCTGCTCAACCTGCTGAGCAACGCCATCAAGTACAACCGGTCCGGCGGATCGGTGAGCCTCCGCATGCTGGGGGCCGGAGATCGGGTGACGGTCAGCGTCGCGGACACCGGCATGGGCATCCCACGCAACAAGATGGAAGCTCTGTTCAAGCCGTTCGACCGGCTGGGGGCCGAACGCACAGAGATCGAGGGAACGGGACTCGGCCTCGCGCTCTCTCGCCGCCTGGTCGAGGCCATGGACGGTCGGATCACCGTCGCTTCGATCCCGGGCGAGGGATCGACCTTCTCCGTGCAACTCAACGGGGCGGCGGTGCCGGACC